>JBFWYF010000370.1:0-7052 GCA_050186685.1 Pirellulaceae bacterium | reverse complement strand
CGCTCGAGTTCCTCGTTGCTCAACAGCACGTAGCTGCCATCGGAATACTCGTAACCCTTGACGATGGCATCCCACGGCACTTCCTCGCCCGTTTCCGAGTTGACCCGCGAGCTGCCATCGGAATACTCGTAACCCTTGACGATGGCATCCCACGGCACTTCCTCGCCCGTTTCCGAGTTGACCCGCTCATACCGGACGCGGGCGGCGTTCCGGCTATCGACGAGGTGAAAATGAATGTCGGACCGTTCCTCCGCAGTATGCAGCTCCACGGGGACGTTCACCAGCCCGAACGTGATGTGGCCTTTCCACACAGGTCTCGCCATGACTGCACCGCGTGTTCTCAGAGTGATTACCCGACGACCAGAGCGCCGCCTGGAAAGCAGCCCGCATGGGCCGCCGTTCTGGGATACCGCCCGATCGGAGCGATTCGCCCGCTTCGCCGAGAAAACGTCTTCGCAAACCGCGTGCCCTTACTCCGACCAGCGGCGCGGCGAAATCCCCGGCGCGTCCCGTGCCATGTTGTCGGGACGATTGGGCAAGTCAAAATCGATGCGGCGCGTATTCAAACTGCGAAAGAATCGCTGCACGCCGGCGGGCAGGCGGGCGACAAGATCCGGGTCGCGGTCGGGAACCTCGGCGATAGGGCCCGCCCAGGCTGGTCGATAAGCGATGGCGAGCATGCGGCGCACACTGCGGCTGTGATTCGGGTAGTTTGCGTGAAACACCTTTTGATTGATCACCACGGCCGACCCCGCCGTACAGGTCACCATGCACTCGTCGGGATGGGACAAATAACGCTGGTAGGGATTCCCATCGCGGTGCAGTGAAAGATGCGAACGGGGAATCACCTTGAACGGCGACCGTTCGCGGGTCAGATCGTCCAGATAGTACAGCACCCGGACCAGCACCGCGGAACTGGACTGCACGCCGAAGATTCGCGAACCATACGGCTGCGCATCGGTATGGATGGCGATGCCCGGATGCCCAGGTTCCGAGACGGCATAGGCCACCGAAGTACAGATGAGTTCGTCGCCGAACAGTTCCGTCAGGAAGTCGATCATGGCCGGTAAAGCGATGACTTGGATCGCGTGCGGCGAGTCCGTCCACTGGACGTCACTGTATCCGCGCTGATGTTCGCTGTAATCCACCGCTTTGGTGGGCAGACGAGCCAACTCGGTGCGGATCGCCACGAGCTGTTCGGCGGTCAACAGGTTCGGTATGACGACATAACCGTCTAACTCCAGTGATCGAATCTGCGCGGAGCGACTCAGGGTGGACCAGTCCGTCGCGACCACGCGGGCGTCGCGGATACTGTCGAGGCTGTTGGTGAACGAGGTATCCATGAATCGTGTCAGAATAAACCAAGGATGGGTTCGCCCGCCTGAACCAGCCGGCGAGGCCGATTGAGCGAATCGCGATACTCGCGGCCGGGATCGATCCCCAGTGCATGATAGATGGTCGCGATCACGTCATACGGGTGTACCGGATCGTTCTTGGGCCACGCCCCGTGGGCATCCGATTCGCCGTAAATCTGGCCTGGGCGCACGCCACCGCCGGCAATGAGGAAACTGTAACATTCCGGCCAATGATCCCGGCCGCCGGGCCCGACGTTGTCTGTCGTCGGCGCGCCGATCTTGGGAGACCGTCCGAACTCGCCAATCGCCAGTACCAGCGTGCGGTCGAGCAACCCGCGGTCGGACATGTCGGCCAGGAAGGCCGCCATCGCCTGGTCGAACACCGGACAGCGATGTTGACGCAACATGGGGAAATTATTGCGATGCGTATCCCACGACCCATCCGGCCCGGCCATGGGCTCGTCGTCCGACCGCGCCGGCCAGTTCACCTGGACGAATCGCGTTTCGGCCTCGATCAGCCGTCGCGCGAGCAGCAAGCTCTGGCCGAATCGTGTCGTACCATACCGCTCCCGCAGCTGCGGGGATTCTCGCTCGAGCCGAAATGCGTCGACCGCCTGCCTGGTCTGGATCAGCGACAACGCCTGCTCGTAGAACGTATCAAACGTCGCCTGGCTGCCGCGAATCCGCTCGCAGTGCTGATCGACGACCCGCCTCAAATCCATCCTCGCCGCCAGGCGACCCAGCGAGATGTCGGGTGGCAGAGTGAAACCCGGCGGATGCAGCGGCTGCGTCGGATCGTCGTACAGAGCGTAAGGGTCATATGCGGCGCCGAGCAGCCCGGCCGACTGCCCGACCCCCACTTCGCGACCTTCCTTGACCGGCCCGCAGACGGCGACGTTACTGAAGCGTCCGCGGGCAGCAGGCCGATACCTGGCAACATTGGCGCCGACGGATGGCAGATCCTCTCGCGAGGGAGGCACGGCCAATCCTGTCGGCGAAAAATTGGTGGGATCGTGCCCGGTGAGCAGCATGTAGATCGCGGCGCCATGGTTGCGCAAGCCCTTTGGATCGACGCCGATCGAACGCACCAACGAAAAGTGGTCGGCCTGCCGCGCCAGCTGCGGTAATACCTCGCCTAGTTGAATCCCTGGCACACCCGTCGCGATCGGCTGGAACTCGCCGCGGATGTCGGCGGGTGCCTGTGGCTTCGGGTCCCACAAGTCGATGTGACTCGGCGAACCCTGCAAGTAGATCAGGACCACCGAATCAGCCCGGCCGAATCCTCGACCCGGAGAACGGGCGGCGACGTCGCCTCGGGCCTCGCATCGCAGGATATCCGAGAGCCGGCATCCGACCAGCGACAGTCCTCCCACCGTCAGCAACTCGCGGCGTGACCACGAATCGCACAGCCGTCCGGGTCGATCGAGCAAAGACCACATGAGTTTTTCCCGGCGGTAGCCACGTTCGCCAGAACGTGGGAAGGTAGCCACGCTCGCCAGAACGTGGAATATCACGCGAGTCACCGGCTCTCGCCAACCCCCTTTCTGGCGAAAGGGGCTACGAACTGCGAAAGGGGCTACAACAACTCTCGCAGCGGCTCGCCTTCGGACAACAGCGTGGGCCGGCCATCGACCGTGTAGTACGTAATGCCGCGCGGATCGTAGCCTAACGCCTGAAAGACCGTGGCATGCACATCAGCCGGCGCCACCGGTCGCGTCGCGGGACGGGCGCCGATTTTGTCGGAACTCCCCACCACCTGGCCCCCGCGAATACCGCCGCCCGCAAGCACCATGCTGTAACACTGCGGCCAGTGATCGCGCCCCACATCTTTGTTTATGATCGGCGTGCGGCCGAAGTCGCCCATCCAGACGACGAGCGTCGAGTCGAGGAGCCCTCGTTCCGAAAGATCATCCAACAGGGCCACGAACGCCTGTTCCATCGGTGGCACAAGACGATTACGGTGCCGATTGAAATTGTCCTGATGCGTATCCCACGTAATGCTCGGACCATTCACCGTGGTGACAAACCGCGTCCCCGCCTCGACCAGTCGTCGGGCCAGCAAGTGTGACTGGCCCCAGCTATTCCGGCCGTACGCCTCGCGAACCTTGGCCGGCTCCAGCGACAAGTCGAATGCTCGCCGCATTTCGTCGGACAGGGTCAGATCCAGCGACTGCTCCTGGAACACCGCCAGCTCGCGCATCGATTCCGTTTCCCACGGTGCAGTGCGCGACTCGAGGTTCGCCAGCAGCGAGGTACGCTGCTGGAGCCGGTCCGATGTCAGGCCTTCGGTCAGCCCTACGTTCGGCACCCGAAAATTCGCCGCATTCGGGTCGCTGTTCAAGACGAAAGGATCGTACTTGCGTCCCAGGCAGCCACCGAACTGGCCGGGCGTCAGGTACACCAGGCTGTCGCAATGCGGAGCCGGCGTGATCACATACGGAGGCACGCGTTGGCTGAAGCCATCTCGCTGAGCTAGCCAACCGACAAGTGTGCCGAAGCTCGGATAATCGGTGCGGCTGGGATTAATCAAGGTGCTGTCAATGCGATACGGTCGGCCGACAATCGACCAGTGCATACCCGAGTTGTGGCTCGAGTGGCGGTGGTGCACGGAGCGGACGATCGCGAGCTTGTCGGCTCGCTGCGCCAGGCGCGGCAGCAGTTCCGTGACCTCGATTCCCGGCACATTGGTAGCAATCGGCGCAAAGATACTCCGCACGTTGTCGGGCGCCTGCGGCTTGGGATCCCACAGATCGATATGGCTGGGGCCGCCGCAATTGAAAATCAGGATGACCGACTTGGGGCGCGCGGCGGGATGTTCGGACCGAGCGGCAACCAACTGTCCATACGAAAGGCAACCCGTCCACCAGCCGCAGGCAGCGCCCAGGAACGCCCGCCGAGTGGGGGCCCGGGGATCCCGTACCGAGATCTGGGGTAGCGAGGTTAACGCGTGATGCGAGGAAACAGCCATGTCGTTCTCCGCTGAGGGACCGCCGTCCGATCCTGCCCGTTCATTAATGTCTATGGGCCCCGGCGCGTGTCAAGCGGAAAAAGGTCCTCGGGCAAATTGAAGAGCTGCCGAGCGTTGCCGTACAAGATGCGGCGTTTCTCATCGTCCGTCAGATCGGCATGGTCGATGCGCGCTCGCTGCATCGCGGTGTGATACAGGGGCGTGTCGGTGCCAAACAGGATCCGGCCGATACCCACCTCGCGCACGGCCCACTCGATGAGCCCGGGCGTAATGGAGCGGGCGCTGGACGTGTCCGCCCATACATTCCCATGATGGCTCTGCTGGATCGCACGCACCTGGTGCCCGACATCGCCATCCCACCCGCAGCCAATATGGGCCAGGATCAGTTTGACTTCGGGGAACGCATTCGCCCACGACACAAGGTCGTCAGCCAGACTGTATTGTTCGCTGGTATGCGACAATACGATTGCACGATGACGCGCAGCGAACTCGAAGATCGTTCGCGCATGCTCGCGAATCGGATAGACGTGCTCTTCGGGATGGATCTTGATGCCGACGCACTGCGGCTGGTTGAGCATCTCATCGGCCTGGTCGAAGGTAACGGGCTGGCGCGGGTCGATGACCACGTACTGCCGCAGTCCGGGCGTGCGGGCCACAATCTCCGCTGCCTCTCGATTGCCGGCCGCGGCGTCCGCGGACCCGCGCGGCAGCAGCGCGGAAAGCGGCGAGACAACAGTCAACACAATCCCTGCCCGGTGGGCTCGGCGGACTACCTCGTCCGCATCGCCGGAAAACAGGGCATCGCTCGCATCGCCGCGGCGCACATAGCGGCCAAAGTGGCCATGGACATCGATGGCAGGAGCGGTGGCGGAACGGGTCATGATGGCGAATCCTAAACGGTGGGCGAGAGCAACTCAGAAGCTGGGGACTCGGCAACTCCCGGGATCTGCGGATGCCGACGCAGTCCCACCACCACCAGCACCAGTGCAACGACCATGATCGCTATTGCCACGCCGAAGCTCGCGCGGATCCCGAACGCGTCTGAAACGGCGCCGAATACCAGTGGCAGGAAACCGATGGTCACGGTGATCAAGTTCGTATAGGCCGTGTTCTCGCGGATCCGCTCGGGCGCCGAGCAACCCACGATGTAGTTCATGTAATACACATAAAATAACTCGCCCGCTCCCAGCAACCCAAAGCTCAACAGATACCCTTTGCCGGGAACGACCAGCGCCCAGACGACACCGGCAATGCAGATCGCGGTCGTGGCGAGCAGCGAAGCCTTGGGATGGACCCGGGTCATGAGCCACCCGAGCGCGAACCCCGCGGCACATTTGAATCCGAAACGCAGCGCCAACTGCAGCCCTGCATACTGATCGGGCGATTCGCCTAATGCGTCGCGCGTGAACAGGGACATGTTGCTGATGATCATCGTGCCGCCGTATGTCAGCAGGAATGCGATCGCCGCGACCAGGATGGGTGGGTGCAGGAAATATTGCCCGAGCCCGCTAATGACGTCCCGCAGCTGGAATCGGGTCGGCGGTTGTGGCGGGGCCGCAACATGGACCAACCCGTTCAAAGCCGCGGCGAGCCACATCGCCGGCGCCGTCGCACCAAACAGCACGACATACTGCCAGGGCGGCGGAATGGGCGGCACTCGGACGACGTCCAGAAAGTTGCCAGTCAGTACCAGCTGCGACGCGCAAGACCCAGCGACGGCAAACAGCGGCCCGAGGCCGAAAGTCCACGCCAGCGTCGCGCCACGACGCTCCGGCGAGACTCCGCGCCCCATCAACTCCCATAAACACATCTGGCGCACACCGTTCGCGATGCCGATCAGGCCGGAGTGGACGACCAGTGCCGGCACAACCCACGCCGGTGGAGCCGCGACACACAGCGCTCCGACGACCAACCCGGCCCCGCCCATCAAAACGAGCGACACGGTCAACATCGGTCGCATTAAATGCGGCGACGGCCACAGCCAGGCAATCAGCACCGGAAGAGGCGTGACCCACAAGTACACGGCTTCCGGCAAGTTGGCCACCGTGTCGCTGACGTGCAGCGATTTGAGGATCGCTGCGTGAAGCACGCCGACATAAAACACGGGTGCCACGAGGTAGGTCAAGGCATTATTGACCAGGAATACGAAACTGTTCCGGCGTTGCAAGGGAACAGGCAGTTCGGCCATGGTGCTGGTGGTTGTCACGAGCAATCATCTCCAGGTGTCGCTCGCGCCAGGCCAGCGGAGCGATGCTCGCGGCGATTATGCCGGCCCG
Source organism: Pirellulaceae bacterium (assembly GCA_050186685.1). Lineage (GTDB taxonomy): Bacteria > Planctomycetota > Planctomycetia > Pirellulales > Pirellulaceae > CAZFLF01. Next base: position 453 of record JBFWYF010000370.1, on the reverse strand, counting down.
TCGGCCGATCAAGACATACCCTCCGGAACACGGCGGTATGCTAGAGTCGCCGGTTCTGGTTTGCCAGACTGGGAATGGTCACGGTGCCTCAAACAACGCTTCGGGCGGCGGGCTCATGGTGAACCAGACCGACGGATCGAGCTGCTTGGCCCGCTGCATGGACTCCTTTGCCGCCGCCGTGTCCCCTTTCATCTGCTGAATCTTGCCCAGAGCCATGGTCATCCACGCTCGTAAGGCGAGGGGCGGTGGCGGAGCAGCCTCGAGATACGCTCGGGCGAACTTCTCGGCGGGCTCCCATTGCTTCTGCAATGCGAGGGCGCGGGACAACTCCAGCCACACATGGGCCCGCGGGGGATTCAGCGCCAGGGCTCGTTCCGCATGCCGGGCCGCTGCGTCGATATTTCCTGTCCAGGCAGATTGGATGGCACGGTGCTCCTGCGCGAGCGCCTCGGG
>JBFWYF010000369.1:0-7072 GCA_050186685.1 Pirellulaceae bacterium | reverse complement strand
AGCGGGACAGGTCTCCCCGGATAAGAGCGTGATCTGTCGCTGCACAAGCTCGTCATTTACCTGCGAGACTGTCTGGGAATGGCTTCGTGATGTTGTGCTCACTCGCCTGGCCTCGCCGGCCTTGGATGACGTTTCTGTACGTAACCTTGCAGCGCTGGTGAGAATGCGACCGACGGCGAATTCAGGCCGGCACTTACGCACGCATTCGCAGGCTTCCTCCCCACGGACGGTCGCCCGTCCGCAGTTGCCTTCACCTCGTACTTGGTCAATCGGAGCGGTCATTTGGTATGCTGATCTCCTTGAGACTCCCAGTCTCGTACACGGGACTTTCACCCGATAAAATCACGCCCATGACGGGCGTACATCGGGTAAGGGCGGTCATTTCTGACCGCCCTCCCCACACCACCTAGCATGCGGGTCCGCACTAGGCGGTTCGGCGAAGAGGAGCAAGCTGGGCCCATGGTCTTGCAGCCAGTTGTCGGTCAGTCCAACCGAGCCATTGCGAGACTGCCTGGTGAAAGCCGGTGATCAAGAGCCAAACCACAATTCGCGAGGAAGCCGAATTCAGACAAGAAGTCCCAGCAGCAGGAACGAAGCGAGGCCAGCGCCAACCGCTGCCGCCACAACGTGTCGTCGTGGAAAGGTGAGGGTTCGCGCGGCGGGGAGCGCGGTGTGGTCAAGAGCGGTCACCTGAGGCTGGAGCTCCGCCCAGTCGCGTAACACTTCGAGACTCCTGAGCGCCGCCAATTGGGCTACGTGGCGCGCGGCGGCCGCCTGGCCGAGCTCGAGTCCGGCACGCCAGCTCAGCCCAGCGGCCCAGGCCGTCACCATGACGCCTGTGCAGCAGTCTTCGGCTCCACTGGTCTGCCTCGTTGGCCCGACATCCAGGGCCGGCACCGAATACAGCTCCCCACCGAGGTACGCCTCCGCGCCCATGGGCGTGGTGATCACCACACCCTGACACCCCAGGTCGCGCAGCTTCACAACCATGAAGTGCGGGTCGGAGCAACCGGACAGTACTTCGGCCTCTTCGTGATTCAGCACGGTGACATCCGCTGCCAGCATCAGCCGCAATGCTCGGGACGGAGCCGCGGCCTGCTGCCGCGAGAGCATGAGTAACGACCGGGGGGCCACACGCAAGCCGTCTTCGACGAATGCAAAGTCATCCGCGGCCAGGGGCGCGATGACTGTCCAAGTGGTCGTGCTGATCAAGGCGCGCAAGGGCTCATGAATGTGGTCCCGCTGCAGCGAAGGGCGGCTGGTGAACGTCAGCCCGTCGGGCAGGATCACGCTTTCCCGCAGGTCACCGTAGCAGCGGTCAAATTGGGCCGTCGAGAACTCGTCACCCAAGGCTTCCATCGCGGCGTCGCTGGCATGATCACAGCCGAGCTGAAAGCTGGGACGAGGCCTCCCGCCATAGTCAGCGATCGCGCGGCTCACATTGCGTACGGCGCCGCCCCATTCGGTGCGGAATCGGCTCAATAGCTTCCCGCGTTTCGGTTGTCCCGGCAGGACTATCACACGCAGGTCGCGCACCACGGGCCCCACGACGGCGATTAAGGGACTCTCGCTGGCCATGCTCGGGCTGGCCGAAGTGGCCTGGTTAGGGTGACCCGCCTGGGGCGTCCGATCAAGCCGGGGCGAATTCTGGGATACCGCCATTGCGAACTCGGGATGGGGAAGTGCCATAAAACCTACTCCTGTGTGAAGAAAAGCAAACTCGCTCAGGCGACGGCCATGGCAGCGCCGCACACGGCGACCGCCAGAGTGGTCACAAGGAAGAAATCGACCAGGCACATGCTGCGGTACGTCGCTGGCTCACCAACCTGGCCCGACACGGTAGGCTGGACTACGTCAGGAGAGGCTTCGCCGCGGGTGCTGTTTGGATCAGGCATGGTGGTCTCCTAGGACACGTGGTTCGGACTCACTCTCATTTCCACCACTGTGATGAATGCACTCATCCGGCCGGGAATTGGAGGCCGTGAGCTCGTGGGCTGCCGGGCTGGCCACTCCTCCAGCGGGTAACACGTCCCCAGTGGCTTCGCCGGCGGTTCGCCGCTGCGCTCGGAGCAGTGAAACCAGCAAGGGAAGTACGGTCCGTATTCCGGGGGTGACGCGTGGCGGACCGTGAGGTTGCGGGCAGGATACGCTTGCCATCATGTTCTGCGATCCGCGATTGTGCATTTCGCACCTCATGGGCTGACCCTGATCTTGCCTAGCCCTGAAAAGGCACGGGGCACGCATGAAATCGGCAGAAGGCCGAGGTTTGCCTACAGGCGCTGGCAGAAGCGGCAATCACGTGCGGCCTGAACCGGTCCGGCGTGAGAGACCAGCCCCCGGCCGGCTTCCCAGGCAACTCGTTGCCAGAACGAAGAACGGAGGGTGCCGGCGAGCAGGTCGAGCCAAAGTTGCACGGCGGCGCTTACGGTTAGCGAATTGAGCGAGACCAGACTTCCCGCCCGCTGCTGGCGCCAGTCCAGTGGCGGCCGGCGACGCAGGGATCCTTGCGGCGAATTCAGCTCGTAAAGTGTCTCGGCGGGGTCACCGAAACCGCCCACGCACGCCGCGCATCCCAGCCCGGGCAGAAACAGCCGCGCATCCCCCGCTAACACGGCCGGGCCGTCCGCCCCCCGTTGAATACGGGTGCCGATGTCCACGTGGACCGTGAGGGTCTGAGCGGCGATCACGGCCGCCGCCAGTCGCGGCAGGTCGTCGTCGACAGCAGTGATGAGTAAGTCCGACCGTTCGCGCAGCACTGCCGCCGAACGACGGTCCTGAATCGCCCGATCCAGGACGCTGATCGCGAGATCCGGCCGGAACTGCCGCAGGCGCCGAGCCAGGGCGCGCCCCTTCGGCTGTCCTACGTCGCGCATCGTCAGCCCCGGCATGGCATCGAGGTTCTCCAGCCCGAGGATGTCCGGGTCAATGATCCGCAGTCGGCGGACGCCGAGCCCAGCGAGCTGAAAGGCCGCGGCCGAACCGTTCCGTCCGGCCCCGACCAGCGTCACGGTCGCATGGCGCAGCCGGCCATGAACCGCTGCGCCCACCGCACCCACGGTGCGGCTCGCCCGCAGACTCGCGCCGGTCCCGTCCTGGTCCCAGTCCGGATACCGGCGCTTCAGCAGCAGCATGCCGGGACCAACGACGTGCACTTCGTCGAGCCCGTCGCAGCGTCCTCCGTGAAAGACGGCTCCCTGCCAGCGCTCCGGATGGCGCGCGTCGAGGGCAAACAGTATCAGCGTCTGGTTGCGGGCTGGTGCGATGCGGGTTGCGACCTGGTCCAGACTATCGAAGAAGTCGCCATCGCCCTGCCCGAGCAGTCGCATGACCAGCCAGTCGCTCAACGGCGGCCAGCGGCGTCCCTCGGGCGTCTCGGCCGTGAGTTGGATCCTGCGGACCAGCAACTCACGGCAGGTCGCGCCTCCCTGAGGCGTGACGTGACCCACGCCCCATGGGTCGCTACGCCGCAGCAGCCCACGCCACGCAGCGTCCCAGGCATCTTGCGTGACGATGAGGCGCCAGGTCCGGTCGTGTGTCGGCAAGTTCGATTCGATTTCACCGGCCAGGGACATACTCGCATCTCCGTGCAGTTCAGCACTTGTCCGGACAGCCAGCGGCACACACGGCAAGGGTCCGGGGCGCGACTCGAGCGGGTGCCACGTGATAGTCAACGAAGGTTGTCCGAATGAAGAAAGGCAACTGGGACGCGTCGAACAGCTGGTCCGGTGCGGAACCCACTGGTGAATTGCGTCGTTGGCGGCGCGAGCCGACAAAACGGGACTTTGCGCGCACTCCTCGCTCCCAACGCGAGCAGGGGCTCCGCCCCTGCACCCCGTCAGAGTTCAGAGGGTGAGAGGCTCAGAGCACATAGTCAGGAGAAGATTCGGGAGTACCAAAACGTCGACATACACGAAACCCGACGTTTCTGGCGCAGCCAATCGGATCGAGACTGTCGCGGTCGGACGAGCGGCAGCGACTCCGATCGCGGTCGAAGGAGCCGCCGCGCACCACCCGCAGCCTACCCGACAGTGCAACAGCATCGGCGCGTAAAATAGATACACCGAGCAGTCGTTTGCAGCGAGCTTGATACGAATTTGCGTCGTACCAATCAGCACACCACTCGAAAACATTCCCCCCCATGTGGAACAAGCCGAAGGGATTTCGATATCCGCCTGACTTATTAGTCTCCGCAAGGCTCAGGGTGCGCCCCGTTCTCCACTGCACGCGGCCCGTAACACTGAGCGCGTCCCCCGTAACGCGAAACGAGCGCGATGTAATGACTATTTTTAGTGCATTGCAGTGTTCCGGACCGAACTTGTCGCCCCACCAGAAGACGGTGCCCGTGCCACCACGCGCCGCGAACTCGCGCTCGCACTCTGTTGGCAAACCATACTCCCAGCACGGCTCGGGCTGTGAGTCCGAAGATGATGGTATGACCTGAGCAGGCAGCCAGACCCGCGCAAACAAGTCGGCTGTGTACCAGCTTACCCAAGTCGCCGGTTGATCGTCGTCCGCACTGTACCGGTCCCGCAGAAAGTAGTGGGAGGGGTCCAGTACCTCGAACGCTGCGTTCGTCACGCTGAATTCCATGATTTCAAACGGCGCGATCCGCATTTTGTGCCGCGGGAATTCATCTGGTCCTGCGTCGCCATCGAGATTCGAGGCTCCCATTTCAAAGACCCACGCTTTCCCATCGTCCGCCCGCCACATATTTCGAGCTTTGCCCCTGTCAAAGTTTAGTCCGGGACATGGACGGAAGGACTCCCTGAGTTGGCGTAAGGACTCGCGATCCGCAGAGTCGACTGTTGCCTCGGGCGACAAAAAAGACCTCGCAATGTCCGAGGCTTGAGCCTTTACCTCTTCGTCCCTCGACGCGAGCGCCTGCTCGACAAGCGTCCAGGCGGCGGCCAAGGTGGAACCGTTGCGGTATCTCCGGTCCAGGTGCGTCACGATAGCGTGCAGCGTGGAGGCAAGGATCGCAGGCGGCTGGTCGCTCTGCCACGCCTCTCGGTCGTCACGAACGTTCCAGCTCCACGTCTGATGCACCAACCAACGGCAGAGTTGGTCCCATTCATTTGGCAGTCGCACTCCATCCGCACGAATCGCATCCCAAACTACATGCGGATGCCCGGATGCAATGAGGGTCCGGGCCAACAACAACGTTCGGTTGCGAAATGCCTCACGCTCCCCTAGATCCCCTGTCGATGCACGCGCAAACGCACGCGAGAGCGCGAATCGAAATACCCAATACCAGCGGTCACGCGGCGAAAGGAGGACACCATCACCGGTATCGTCGCTGTTTCTCGATAGGCGAGCTTCTTGGGCACGGCGGACGGCCGCGACCATGTCGAGAATTCTGCTCAGTTCCTGCTCGACGTGTTCGGGTTCCCGTTCTTCGGCCAGATACGTTCCCGCGAAATACTCGCAGAACGACAAGTGCCGCCATTCAAACGCCGTGGCCGTGCCGTGCGCCAACGAGCGGAGTTCCTGCCGTCCAACGTTAATTCGGTCCAGGATGTCCTCGTGCGGAACTCCGACGCGGGACTTGAGGTCCTCCATCAAACGATGGTACTGCCGGTCGGAGACGACCCCCGTAAAGTTCTCAGCCTCTACCATCGACCAGGCCGCCGCGGCAAACCACCGACGGGCGTGTTCCGGTTTCACTGGCGGTTCGTTGGTGGCCTTGTGCGATTCGAGACCCTTTGCAATCAGCCGATCGATGGCCTGCGTATAGACGCGTTCCCGATTCGGCAGGGTGGGGAGCGTCCCGTCCCGAGCCAGGTCGCGTACGTACTTCAGCAGCAGCGGTACATCGAGCAGATCTTGCCAGCGCTCTTTGCGAGCCCTGACTCCCTTGTCATCGCGTTGCTGTGGCAACAGCTCGCGCGCCAAGTCGGGCCCCAGAAATTTCTCCTGCTGCTCTCGATGGAACTTGTCGAGTCGTAGCAGCATGCACCGATCAGGAAGCGCCGCGGACCGCGTATGCTCGATTGCGAACTGTCGACCGGTAATGTAGACCGGGCAGCGGCTGACGCCCCCTTTCAAGTCGATCCAGTCATGTAAATCGGGAACTGACTTTGTCTGGTCGAGCGCGTCGAGGAGAAAAACAAGCTGCGCCCGACCCCGCAGGTGCTCGAGCCAGCTGCGGATTTCACCGATGGTATCCGCGCCTTCTTCCAGCACTTCGCGCAGCGGCTCCATGAACAGCAGCGGCAATTCCTCCGACCAGAACTTCGTCGGCTCGTGCCAGGAATAACCAGACAGGTGGGTCAACCGCACGGGCAAGCGCAGAGGGTCGTTCGAGCCGTCAACCCGCGGCTGCGAATAGCGGTCGGCGATCTCGTGTTCGCAATGGACCAGGAACATCGACTTGCCAACACCAGAGTCCGCATAAAGCGCCAACCGCAGCGCACCCCCGGCCGCTTCTCCCTCAGACGAAGCGGCGAGCGTGGCCCGAGTGCACGTCCCCAGCACGATCTGGTCCACAATGCGGGAATCGAGCTGTTCGTAAGGATCTTTGTCAGGAACGTCCCGCGTGGCCGATTGTTCCGCCTGCTTTCTCCGGGACAGCGTAGACCGCAGGTAAGGGTCGCACTCTGTGTCGAGCCGCCGCTTGGCTTGGGCCGCCAGATAGCGGTTGGCGGTGAGCGTTAACCGCGCCCAGCGCGCCATGTGGTGGTACACCCCGTCCAGAGAAACTGCGACCGGGAAGGTGAGCCTGCCGTTGTCCCAACTCTCACCGGCTTCGGCTTGACCCGGCGCGACAATGACCCGCGTGATGCGGCGCTGGTACATCTCCGGCGCCATCTCCCGGGCCAGTGCCTTCTGAGCCACCCCGCCGACAGGCAGCAGTCCGGGCGACAGCCTCGAGGTAGCATCGAAAACAACCTGCACGGCGCCATTGGAAGCGGTGGTGGTCAATGGGCCTTCACGCTGGGCCGTGACTGCGACGTTGTCGTCCAGTCCTTCACGCCGGCGCAAAGCTCGCAGACCGACCACAAAGGCAACTTCGCCCGAGCGGTCCTGAACCTGCGTCAGGTGCGGATGCCCCTCGTGCGACACAATCGCCAGG
>JBFWYF010000368.1:0-7075 GCA_050186685.1 Pirellulaceae bacterium | reverse complement strand
CTGCTGAAAACCGTCCGTGATCACCGTGGCTTCACCGACTAATCCCATATCCAATTCGTAGACCTGTTCCAGCAGGCCTTCATCGACCTTGACGAAGTCGAAAAAGCCGCTGTAGCCGCGCATGGCACCCTTGATCTGCGCCTGCAAGGTATCGACACGCGTCCGCAACCTTTCACAGAGCGGCAGGAGATCGATCTGCCCCTCGTCGAGCAACGATCGTTGCCAGGTGTCCAGCGACGACTTGCATTTCTGCAGTTGATCCGCCAGCCAGGTACGGGCCAGGTAGTCGCTGTCCCGGCGTTCCTCGCGGGCCAGGTAACCTCGAAAGCCGGGAATCTGTCGCAGCAGATTCTCCAACGTGTTGCGCGAGTCCGCATGACGCTGGGGATCGAACATGGCGATTTCCTTCTGCCATTGGCACGGGGAACCGGGCTACCGACGTGTGCCGGCAGCCGTGACGAATGGGACGCGCAGTTGTTCGTCGCGATGCTGGCATTCTTTCGGCGATGGACTCAATCTTTGTACCACAATCGTACCGGTCGCGAAGCAGAGCTAGCTGCGACAAACCCGAGGAACGTGATCTGGACGCGCTGCCTGGTCTGATGCTACAGTCCCGCTCCTTTTCCACGATGGGGAGTTCTCCCGACATGCAGCCGCGCAGGCTCAACATGCAGTATTTCTGTCGATCACGTTGGCTCCGCTGGGGGCTGGCCGTCTGGCCCTGGTTCGCCACGGGCTGTGCGGAGGGGCCCTTCAGCGGTGCGATGGCGTCCATGAGTCCTTGGGTACGCAAGAAGTGGGAGGAAGATGAAAAGTTCGGTCCCACTTATTACCGCCGGATCGCGGACCTGAAGGCCTTGCGTACGGCTGCTCCGCGGCTCGAGCCCGCTCGCCAGGAACAACTCGCGGCCGAAATGGCACAACTCGTGCAAACCGATCCCAATGCGATGATTCGCAGCGAGGCCGTCGCGGTCCTGGGCACACTGAAAGGGCCTGCCGCCATCGCAGCCTTAAACGCCGCCGTTACCGATGCCGACCGAGATGTCCGCATTGCCGCCTGCCGCGCCTGGGGCCGAGTGCATTCCACCGACGCCGTGTCGGTCCTCTCGCAAGTCGCCGAAGCCGACGCCGATCTCGATGTCCGCCTGGTGGCCATCGGAGAGTTGGGCACGTTCCAGGATCCGACCGTCGTGCAGGCGCTGGGCAAAGCGCTCGACGATTCCGATCCGGCGGTGCAATTCCGCGCTGTCCAGTCGCTCAAATCGTCGACGCAGCGCGATCTGGGCGATAGCGTTCCTGCCTGGCGCGAGTTCGTGCAAGGAAAAGAACCCGCTTCCGATCAAACCCCCTCGATGGTGCAGCGGCTGTACGAATGGTTCTGAGGGGGCCGAGGCGCCGGGAGTGGAAGGGGTTGCCAGAAGCCCATCACCCGTCACGGGGGCTATCGAGGGTCGCGAGAAATATGGAATCGGCGAGGTACGCGACAAGCTGCCAGCGCGCGATTTGCGCCGTATCAAGTTCGCGCGCGACTTGTCTTACCTAATCCGTGCTACCACACCCGCATTCCCGTGCGTGAACTCGTCGCACCATTTATCCGATACTAGTGCTACGCGTGATGCGACTGAAGGCATGCTTCGCGCGAATCGGGGCGGGACGAACGGCCGGACCAGGCGGCCGAAGGCGGCAGTACCTCGCTTCGATCGTGGAGCATTCCCGGCACGGATGCCTTAACCTCTCGAAGCTGGTAGCCACATGATTCGGACGACGATTTCTTTTCTGGCGCTATGCGCCTGCCTGTTTGGCGCAAGCCGTCTGATACACGAGAGCATTGCGGCGGAGAAGCACACGTCGCCAGGGCCGTCTCAGCAGCCCGTTATGCGACGGATGCCACCGGTGACCACCGGGGAGCTCGCGACAGCCCGCCCTCGGTCGAGTGTGGCGTCGGCTGCCCCGGCGACCGAGGCCTCTGCCGCTGGGACCTTGCCGCCTGTGGCGGCCGCGAGGCCAGAAGATCCCGAGCTGACCGAAGAACCGTCCCTCGAATTTACTCCCCCCGGTAACGTGGACGAGCCCGCACTGGAAGCACCCGAGGGAAATACCGCCACAGACGACGAGCCTGCGAAACCGGTTGCTGAAGCCGCCCCGCCCGAGAACGAGGCGACTCCGGCCGCCGAGCCAAAGGCTGGCGGGGAGCCCGAGTCGGACGACCCGGCGGCCACGCCCCCCCCTCCTGCTTCGGCGACCGCGGACACGACGCCTCCGGCACAGCCTGCGCAGCCCGCGCAGGCCGTTCCGGGCGATACGTCCACCCCGTCGACAAAGTCGCCGGAGGCCACCGCCACACCGGCCAACGATGCGAAACCGGCCAACGATGCGAAACCGGCCAACGATGCGAAACCGGCCAACGATGCGAAACCGGCCAACGATGCGAAACCGGCCACGGATACCAAACCGGCCACGGATACCAAGCCGGCCACGGATACCAAGCCGGACCTCGAGAAGACACCGGGCGCCGGCAAACCCGTGGTTTCCAAGTCCCAGGGGCCGGTCGTCCAGGAACCCGCTAAGGCGCCGGCAGTGAAGCCGGCGGTCAAGCCCGAGCCGGAGCTGACCCCGGAACTGGTGCGGCTGCGCGAGGAGGTGCGCGACTGCCTCGGCTTCTACTACAACCGGTTCGACAACGTCGCGGAACACAGCCCGTGGGGCGTCATGCATGTGCTGATCGCTTACGGTGTCGACACGCAAGTCATCGCCGGTGATCGGGCGGTGAACGCGATCGGCTGGCTGTGCTGGAACGGCACGTGCCGAGGACAACGATTGTTCGAGCTCCAGCGCGGGCGGTTGCAGACGCACCTGGGCCCGGGCGTGCAGGGGCACGACGGGCAGTTCCTGGCGATGCTGGCCCAATCGCGTGTGCAATCGACTTATCCTATGCGTGTGGACGGTCGCGACCTGACCGTGGTCGACTTGATCGAGCACGAGAAGGCGACGTGCCACGCAGGTACCGAACTGACGTTCAAACTGATCGGACTGGCACACTACCTGGACTCGGAGGCGACCTGGGTGAATGAGGATCGGGAACCATGGAGCATTTCCCGCTTGATCAAGGAAGAATTAGCTCAGAATGTCATTGGTGCGGCCTGCGGCGGAACGCACCGCATGATGGGATTCACCTACGCTGTGCAAAAGCGCGAGAAGGAAGGCAAGCCGATTACAGGCCAATGGAAGCGGGCGCAGATCTTTCTCGACGACTATTTCGACTACACGTTCTACCTGCAGAACGAGGATGGCAGTTTTAGTACGGACTTTTTCCGCGGCCGCAATGACTACGGCGATATCGACCGCCGAATTGAGACGACCGGACACATCCTAGAGTGGTTCGTCGCATCGCTGCCCGGCAGCAAGTTGCGAGATCCTCGAGTCGTGAAGTCGGTGACCTATCTGACGCGGCTGTTGATGGAAAATCGCCAGCACGAGTGGGAGATCGGGCCGCGGGGGCACGCGTTGCACGCGCTGGCCATTTACGGTGAACGAGTGTTCCGAGACCGCCCCGGTCAGCGGGATGCGGTTCTAGCTCGGCAACGAGACGCGCAAGGGAGGTACCGGCAGCGTTAGTACTGATTTGGGGCCGCCGTTGCCCTTTGCACGCCAAGGCCGTAGGATGCTCCCACCATTCTGCGACAAGATGTTCCCGGCGCGGCTCCGCCTCGACGCATTGGCTGCATGAAACCGCAAAAATTCACTGAGCAATTCGCGCAAGTCTACGACCTGGCCGTGAAATTTTGCGAGGTGGCCGACGCTGATGCATTGCTCGTGTTGTTAGATGGCCCCACTGACTGGGACCGATTGAAAGCGGCCAGCGCCCAGGAAAAAATCCTGGTCGCTGCCGACACCCTCGAGCAGTTGCAAGGAGCGCGCGAGGCGGGCATGGAACTGGTCGTGCTCGACATGCGCGACGCCCCTGTCCTCGAACGCATCACCCAGGCACTGCTGGAAGCGGTGGCTGACGACATTCTGGCCCCCGGAGCCAAGGTCGTGGCCGTCTACAGCGGCTTCGAACCAGGCACCATCGATTCGGCCAGTCTGATCCGCATGGATGAACATCTCGTCCGGCTCTCGGCACGCGATCTGCGCCAGCTCGAAACGAGCGTCCCGCTGGATACGATGAAAGTGGTGGTGGACCTCGCGGTCGATATCGGGCGCGAAGGGCGCGAAGGCAAGCCCGTGGGGGCCATGTTCGTGGTGGGTGACACCCGCAAAGTGCTCAATCACTGCCATCCGGCAGGCTTCGATCCTGTCAAGGGATATGCCCGGCAGGAACGCAACCTGCACGATGCCAAGATCCGAGAATCGATGAAGGAAATCGCGCAGCTGGATGGGGCGTTCATCGTGGCTCCCGATGGCACCGTCGAGAAATCCTGCCAGATCGTCGATGCGACCCATGCAAATCTGACGCTTTCCAAGGGGCTCGGTTCACGGCATTGGGCCGCAGCGGCCATCAGCAAGTGTACGAACGCCATCGCCATCGTCGTCAGCGAATCGACGGGCACGGTACGGTTGTTCCAAGGCGGTGAAGTCATTCTCCGCATCGAACCGTTCCGGCGGGCCATGAAATGGAAAGATTTCGAGTACGAGCCTCCGCCGCGCCAGTCCTCTCCGCCCAAGGCACCTGATCCGAAACCCGACGAGTTGAACGACTCGTTCGAACTCTGAGCGGAGGGCCCGAGCGGGGCTGCGGAGGGCCGGAGGTCGATGTCCCGACCTTCGCTGGAGTGCTCAGCCGCCCTCCAGCGACTTCTTCCAGAACAGGTAGCTGTCTGCGGGCTCTGCGGACGACTCGAAGCCAAACTGCCGGTAAAGCTGCCGGGCACGCGTATTGTCGTGCCGCACCTCCAGCGTCAATCGGCAGCAGCCCCAGCTGCGAGCGGCCTGCTCGACCGCCGCCAGGAGCGCTTTTCCGACACCCTTGCCTCGGTATCCAGGCGTGACCGCCAAGTCGTGAATGTTCACCAGCGGGCGGGCACGGAACGATGAGTAGCCGAGAAAACAGACGGCGATCCCGACAAACTCGTCGCGGCACTGGGCCAGGAACACCCGACACGTCCCCAACTGTCGCAGCCCGGGAAGCAGGCGTTCCCGCACGTCGCCGGCCAGAGGCGCATCGTCCCCCAGCGGATCGCGCGCATACATGTCGATCAGCTCGAGAATCGCCGCCTGATCGCTCGGGTCGTCCAGATTCGCCAGCCGGACTGCGAGCGACACGGAAAGGCGATCAGACAAAAGGAGTCACGCCGGGCAAGGCCATCTTCGGCATGGTGACTTCGGTTCCCCATCCTTGCGGGAATCCCGGTGGTACCAGGGTTTCCTCGGAGGCCAGTGCCATCTCCCAGGTGAGCTGCTTGCCGGTGTACGCCGCCATGCGACCCATGATGCCCATCAGCGTGCTCTTCGCCATCCGGTCGCCGTCGTTGACGATCTTGCCGGAACGGATCGCGTCGAAGAAGACGACATGCTCGGTCCGATACATGTTGTTCCCGGGGCCCTCGTACTTCCAGTCCGTTTCGCCCGAAATGCGGACGCCGCGTGACTGAATCTGGGCCACTCCCTTCGTTCCCAGCAGGTAGAGGTTGTTTTCGTTGTGGCAATTGGAGATTTGGCGCTGAGCCAAGAAGCCGCGCACCTGATTGGGCCACACGTAGTTCACTTCCACGTGGTCGTAGATATTGCCACCTTCGGACGGAATCTGCCGCCCGCCCACCGCGGTACAGCTTTCTGGTGGCTGATCCCGGAACGCCCACGCGAGCCAGTCGACCGTGTGGATCGCCTGTTCCACCAACCCGTCTCCGGAGAGCCACGTGAAGTTGTACCAGTTGCGGACCATCCACTCGAGGTCGCTCATCCCCTCCGGCCGCTTGGAGGCGGGCGGCATCGGCTTCACCGGACTGGTGAGATAGGTGCCGAACGCGGCCATTAACTCGCCGATGGCGCCGTTGTGAACCTGTTCGAACAAGGCCCGCTTGGCATTGTCGTAGCGCCAGCAGAACCCGGCGACGATATTCAGGTTCTTCTGCTTCGAGAGTTCGACCGTTTCCATGATCGAGCGCACACCCGGGGCATCGGTCGCCATCGGCTTCTCGGTGAAGACGTGCTTGTTCGCCTCGACGGCGGCCCGGAAATGGACCGGCCGGAATCCGGGTGGAGTGGCGAGCAGCACGACATCCACGTCTGAGGCGATCACTTTCTGATAGGCGTCGAGCCCGACGAAACAGTGATCGTCGGTCACGGCTACCTGCTCGCCGAACTGCCGCTGCAGCACGGCGCGGCTGTGGTCCAGCTGGTCGGCGAATGCATCGGCCATCGCCACCAGGCGGATGTCCTTCCCGGCGCTCAACGCGTCCCCCGCCGCTCCGCTTCCCCGACCGCCGCAGCCGACGAGTCCCACGCGGATGACGTCGCTGCCCGCCGCATGGACACTCCGAGCCGTCCCCAGGCTGGCCGCCAGCGAGCCCCCCACGACGGCCGCCGACGAAGATTTGAGGAACTCACGACGATCCGAGGCATCAACCGGGTTCTGACCGGACATGGAGGGACTCCTGAGTGGCGGGAGGATGGCGGGACTCGGCGAGTTGTGAACTGGCCGTCATACCTGACAAATCATGGTCTTGGCTGCCATGATAGTCGCCTCCCGCGGCGACTGGCAAGCGTCCCAGCCATGCCCCGGCTACCAGGAGGGTGCGACCCGAGACCGCCCGCAGATCGAGCCGAGCTCTCGGCGGCGGATCGCTTCCCATTCGGCTTGACGCCGTTTACAAATGTAACTATTTACACACGTAATCCATGAGCAAGGAAACCCCGCATGGCCCAAGTGTCGATCTCGGACGCCGAGTGGCAAGTCATGAATGTCGTGTGGGACGGACAGCCTCTTACGGCGCTCGACGTGGTGGAACGTCTCGCCGAGCGAGCCTGGGCTCCGGCCACCATCAAGACCATGCTGCACCGCCTGGTGAAGAAAGGCGTGTTAACCTACGAAATGGATGGTAACCGGTATGTCTATCGGGCACGCAGCCGACGATCG
>JBFWYF010000367.1:0-7084 GCA_050186685.1 Pirellulaceae bacterium | reverse complement strand
CGGCACCGTCGCTACTCCACTCCGACTCGGCAATCACTGACTGCCACTTCAACCGGGCACGCACCAGGGGCAGCAGCCGGTCGCGGTCCGCCGCCGCCAGCGCGCTCAGCGCTTGCCCCTCGCCCGAGAACCCTCGCCACACCTCGGGACTAACGACCAGGTGAAAACGGCAGTCGTCAAAACACAGTTCCCACGCCGACGCGCCGGTCACGGCATCGCCGTAAATCCGCAGCTCGTCGGCCTGGGCCGCCAATCCCTCGAGTACCCGCAGACGCTCCAGCCCGCCCACGCGCACGGCGCTCTCCGCCGCCACCTGGCTCAGCCGCACTCCCGCGCCCGCCGCCACCAGGTACGTCTCGCGCCGATTGGTTTTCATCCTCGGCAAGGACCGCAGGAAACGATGAGCCTCTACTCCCCGCAACACATGCATCCGCATCATGCGACTCTGGCAGGCCTGCACCTCGACGAACCCGCGCAGCCACCGCATCGGCAAATCGACCTTCTTTTCCACCACCGGCTGATCGCCGCGCGAGAGGCGCACTTCCGCCGAACCGACATCCAACCGCACCCGTTCGCGGTCGCGAATCGTAGCCAACGCCGCCAGCATCGGAGCATTGAAGTCGACGTTGGTCGTTCCCCGTCCGAACGATTCGCCGTCGACCGATGGCGGCAGCAAGTCCAC
The DNA here is from genome assembly GCA_050186685.1 of Pirellulaceae bacterium. Lineage (GTDB taxonomy): Bacteria > Planctomycetota > Planctomycetia > Pirellulales > Pirellulaceae > CAZFLF01. The sequence goes on along the minus strand of JBFWYF010000367.1, from coordinate 6,402 downwards.
GCGCACATAGGCGCCGCAACAGCCCGAAAATCCCTCGAACCGCAAACGATCGTCGCTGCACGTGACCACCGGGTCCGCCGCCGCCAACATGCGGCTCAGCATTGTCGCCGGCAAGTGGTAGCGGGCCTGGACGACGGACATCAGCCCGCGGAGCAAATCCGCCGCTCTCCGCGGCCGTATCAACCGCCCGCTAAAAAAGTAGGGATGCTCGTCGGCGCCCGGCGCGAACGTCGCCAGCCGCAGGCGCCCAGCCTCGAAGGCCGACGGCTCGACGTAGCGATAGGAGTAGGGGAGCATGGGGCTGCAGGGGGTTAGGGGGCTAGGGGGTTAGGCTGTAGGGGGTGTACCGGCTTCGTGTGTTCAACTGCCATGGCTCGCGTGTCGCCGCCACTAGCTAGTTTTATCACCGCGGGCGGCAGGGGTCGTTGCTCGTTTCGCTCTCCGTAGCCACATTCTGGCGAACGTGGCTACGCAGCGCAGACGTGGCTAAGATGGGCGGACGGACAACGAACCAACACAGGACGGGGATCGTGATGAACAACAAGACGATACAGGCCGCGTGGGTGCTGATGGTGGGGGCCGCGATGATGCAATGCGGCACGCTCTACGCGGCGCAGCCGGTAGAACATGTGGTGATCGTCAGCATCGATGGGCTCGCCGCCTACCTGCTGGACGATCCCAAGGCACCGCTGCCCAACCTCCGGGCGCTCGCCCGCGAGGGGGCCGTCGCCGAGCGCGGCATGACGGTGTCGAATCCGTCTGTCACCTGGCCGAATCACACGTCGCTGATCTCCGGCGTGCGTCCGGAAAAACACGGCGTACTGGCCAACGGCGTTCTCGTACGCGGCGGCCCCGGCGTGCCCACACGGGTCGACCCGCGCCGCGACCAGGCGGATCTCATCCGAGTCCCCACGCTGCTCGAGGCGGCCCACGCCGCAGGGCTGGTCGTGGCCGAGGTCAACTGGCCCTGCATGCGCGGCTCGAAGTCGCTCGTCGCCAGCTTCCCAGATGTTCCCGAGGCGGTCACACACATGACACCCGCCCTGCGGGATGAGCTGATTTCCGCGGGAATTCTGGCCGATGCGACCGACCAATCGTTTTCGTCCAACAGTGGAGCGCGGCGCGATCAACTGTGGACCGACACGGCTTGCCATATCCTGCACACGCGCCGGCCGCAGTTGCTGCTCGTCCACCTGCTCAACGTCGACGGCACCCATCACGCCGAAGGAGCTCAGTCGCCCGCCGGCTACACAGCCAATGCCTTTGCGGACGCCTGCCTCGGCCGGATCGTGGCGGCGCTCGACAGCGCCGGCATCCGCGACAAGTCGGCGGTCATCGTCGTCGCGGATCACGGCTTCGCCTTGACGCCGAAAGCCATCCTGCCCAACGTCGCCCTGCGGCAAGCCGGCCTGCTGCAGACCGACTCCTCGGGCCGCATCACGGAGGCTCGAGCTCATGTCTTCCCGGAAGGCGGCATCGGGCTGGTCTACTGCACCGACCCCGGCAGCGCTCCGGACGACGCGCGGCAGGTCGCCGAACTGCTGAAAGGGCGCGAAGGCGTCGCCGACGTCCTGACTCCCGCTCAGTTCGCTCGCTACGGGCTGCCCCACCCGCGCGAGTACAGCCAGGCCCCGGATCTGGTCGTCGTCGCCGCGGACGGCTACGGCGTATCCAGCTCAGCCGAAGGCGACGCATTCATCGCTACGAACATCGTGGGCCGAGTTTCCCTGGGCTCGCACGGCTTCATCTCGACACTGCCCAAAATGAACGCCGTCTGCGTCCTGTCCGGCGCCGGCATCCGCCGGGGCGTAAGGCTGGAGCCGGTCGAGAACATCGACATCGCACCGACCGTCGCCCGGCTGCTGGGTGTCCCCGGCTTTCAGGCCGATGGGAAAGTACTCGCCGATGCCCTGTCGCCGTAAGATGCGGTCCAACCCATTTCCACGGCGACGCAGTACACCCGCTCAGGCCGCGGCCAGCTGCTGAGCCGCCTGCGCCTGGTAGTGGCGCGTGACGAGATCGTTCTGCAACCAGAGCAGCTTATTGAAGGCCCTTAGCGTCCGAACCTCCGTGTCACGATCCAACCCCAGACCTAGCAGCGTCGCGGTTAAGGCGTCCGAGACAAACCCCAGCAGCGCATTCATCTGGACGAGCGGCACATCCAACTCCGCCGATCCGGCATGCGGCGTATGCATCTTGCCGACCATGTCGAGATACGAAATCATCTTCTTGTCGTACGGCCGAGTGACGAGCGCGACGAGGTACCGGGACAAATGCCCCTTGCGGAACTGGATCATGTCGTGGTCCAGTGTCAAGGCCTCGATGCTCTCGGGCACTGCCCCCTCGTAACCCGACTGGCGCGGCACAAAATGACGCTTTGTCGACTCATAAGAAAACAACTTCACGTACACCGCATCGACCAACCCTGGGACGAGAGGTGCCAGCGCCGCGGCGGCTCCATGGATGGCCGCCACATCGTCCGGCCCAAATCCCATAAACTCGCTGACGTACGCCACCCGATATTCCACATCGGTCTCCAACCGCGACTCATCGATCTGCTTCATGTCCCAAGGTCCTGTAGAAAGGCTGCCCAAACTGACTCCTGATTGACCTGCCGGCCCCCGGCCGACAAAATTGGATCATTGGATCCAATTTGAGCTCCCAAACATACCGCCGCCTAATTGGATGTCAAGATCCTATTTAGGCAGGAAGGAACGACTCGTTGCTCACTCAGACCGTGGAATATGCACTGCGGGCGGTGGTGCACCTGGCGAGCGTCAGGCCACAGGGCCAGACGACAGACCAGATTGCGGAAGCGACTCAGGTGCCGCGGGCCTACCTGTCGAAGGTGCTGCAGTGCCTCGTGCGCGCGGAGCTCGTCCAGTCGCAGCGCGGAATCGGCGGCGGCATTTCGCTGATCAAGGATCCGAAGAAACTGACGGTCCTGGAGATCGTGAACGCGGTCGAGCCGGTGCCGCGGATCCACACATGCCCGCTCGGGCTAGCCGCTCATGGCAAGCGGCTCTGCCCGCTCCATAAGCGGCTCGACAACGCCATGGCCATGGTCGAGCAGGCCTTTGCCAGTTCGACCGTCGCCGATGTGCTGGCCGATCCCACGCGCAGCAAGCCCCTGTGTGGATAGAGGCGGTAGGCGGTTAGGCGGTAGGCGGTTAGGCGGTAGGCGGTTAGGCGGTAGGCGGTTAGGCGGTAGGCGGTAGGCGGTTAGGCGGTTAGGCGGTAGGCGGTAGGCGGTAGGCGGTAGGCGGTAGGCGGTTAGGCGGTAGGCGGTAGGCGGTTAGAGCCTCTTCATCCCCTATAGCCTAATGGCCTATAGCCTAATGGCCTATAGCCTAATAGCCTATAGCCTAATAGCCTAACAAGCTGCCGCCTAATCGCCGTCCTCGTCGCCGCCGTGGAGCCGCTGGAGGTAGGCGGTCGAGATGTCGGTGCGGCGGACAATGCCGATCACGTGCTGCTCCGGGGAGTCGTCGACGACGGCTAGCGTCAGCCGATCGCTCTCGACAAACAACTCCAAAGCCCGATCCAGCCGATAGTGCGGCTTCAGCGGAGGGATGTCCCCGCGCATCAGGTCCGCAGCCACTAGCCACGAGTCGAGATGCGGCGAGCGAGACGCCAGATGGACTTCCTCGAGGCTGACCATGCCCTGATACCGATTCTCCGGGTCCGTTACCGGCAGCTCGTGGTACATCGTATCGCTCAGCCGCGCGATCACCTCGCTCAGCTTGTCCCCCAACCGCAGCGTCGGCACTTGGCGCGGGCCGCTCAGGAATTGTCGCACGTGGATCCCGGTCAGCACTTCCCGCACATAGTCGCCCTGATGGGCCGGCGACAGCGATCGGCCTTCGATCTGCGACTGATAGATCGACTGTTGGTCGGAAAATATGAACGTCAACGTGCAGACCCAGAGGGTCGGCAACAGCAAGTTGTAGTCACCCGTCATCTCGCTGACGATCACCAGCGTCGACACGGGCGTCTTGGCGGCAGCGGCGAAGAAGCCGGCCATCCCGACGATGACAAAGCTGGATGGATGCGGCGCGAACGAAGGCCAGAAATGGTGCAACACGATCCCGAAGGCTCCTCCCCCGCATCCGCCTACCACCATCGAAGGCCCGAATACACCTCCCGATCCGCCGCTGCCGATCGTGAGCCCGGTCGTCGCTATCTTGCCGAGCGACACCAGGATCAGCAGCCAAGCCAGATGCAAGTTCGACGCATTCGAGACGGACACCGCCAGCGCATCCTGCAACGCGCCATAGCCAAACGATAGGACCGATAGGACCTGCGTTTCCTGCCCGACCACGTAGTACAGGCCCAGCCCCAGCACGCCGCTGAGGAACGCTCCCAGGGCCGGCTTCACGTGGCGCGGCAGCGGCAGGCGGCTGAACGCAAACGTCAATCCGTAAAACGACCGGGTGTAGAGCATGGCCAGTGCGACCAGGAACACGGCGAGTGCCGTATAGGCGATCAAGTGGCGCGGGTCGTCGAATCGCAACGCCTGGTAAACTTCCGGGGAAATCGAGAACAGTGCCTTCCAGCCGAAGGCCAGCCCGAACGTACAGTAGGCTGACGTGCTGGCCAGCGCCGCGGGCACAATGACGTCCGATTCGAAGTCGGTCGAGCAGTAGAGCACTTCGGCGGCGAATAACGCGCCTGCCAACGGAGCTCGGAAGATCGCGGCCACGCCGGCTCCCATGCCGGCCGCCATCAGAATCCGGCATTCCGTCGGTTTCAAATGACAAACGCGGCCGATCAGCGAACCGAATCCGGCGCCGATCTGGGCGATCGGACCTTCGCGGCCGCCGGAGCCACCGGTGCCGATCGTAATGGCGCTCGCCACCAGCTTGACCAGCGGCACCCGCGGCCGGATGCGGCCCTGGCGATAGTGAAACGAGGCGATGGCCGCGTCGGTCCCGTGCCCTTCCGCTTCCGGTGCCAGCGTGAAGACGATCAAGCCGCTCAGGATCCCGCCGATTGCTGGCACGATGAGCAACATCCAGGGACGAAACGGGGTGTCGGTCTCGGCCAGCAGCGGCGGCTCGCCCGCCGGATGTTGCGGACGATAGCCCACTGCTACGTCCAATGCGTAATGGGCCACGAAGTGACACGCCACGTAAAAGACGATGGCGCCCCATCCCGCGACGACGCCCACCACCAACGACAAACCCAACACGCGAATCTGAGGACGCAGCCGCTTGCGGCTTAACTCCCAATACTCGGGCAACCAGCGCAAGGGATGTTTCGGTAGCGGCCGCGGCGGTTCGTGATTCATTCCACTCGCGCGTTGTGTGCGATATAAAGCGGAAGTCGCAAGAATTCCAACGCTCCGCGGCTGCGGTGCTATTCAGAAGTCTTGCAACTTCCGCTACAAGCAACTACCAAGCCGTCTCCCGGCGACGTTCGTCCGCAGAATCCGTAGCGGGATGAATGCGAAACGACAACCGGGCACTTGGTCGTCACCGCCCAGGCTGGGAATTTCACGACAGACCATCTTTAGCGGGCAACTCCACCGCGTCTATCCGCAACGTGACATGCCCCGCTAACGATTCACAAGGCCCAACTGCTCTTTCGAGATCGTATAGCGGCGGCCTGTATCCAAGTCGACCAGTCCGCGCACCAAACCACCAGGACCATCGCACCTCTCCAGGCGACGCCGGGAGGTAATCAGCTGAATGTACCGTTCGGTGGTCACCGCCTTGGATGTGTCGTCGGCCTCGACGCGCGGCCGATCTGGCTTCCTTAAGAGCGTCCTCATGCTAGCACCTGCTTTCCTTTTGCTCCCGCGAGGTCATTCCGGCACTCTCCCAAGCCGAGCGCCGGCCGGCGGTCCTTCAAGAGATTCCGCCTTGTTGAGCCCCGTCCGGGTGCCTTAACGGTAGCGGGAGACGGAGCCTTCCACAAGCTGGACCAGCTCTCTACCACCACCGAACAACACAACCTGTGTTCTGCCAATGCTTTGCAACCTGACCAACCGGCACAGCTTGCCGGGGAGAACTGGTCGATGCTAGCAGCGGGGCTGCGAAGCGGCAGCTAGCACGGGATGGGCCAATAGCTGTTGGAGCGACTCCAAGGCGGGCGGCTTGATCAGGTGTTCGTCGAAGCCGGCCAGCTGCGACCGACGCCGGTCCTCGTCCGAACCATAGCCCGTGAGGGCCACCAGCAGGAGCGGCGAGGACCGCGGGAGCTCCCGCAGCTGCTGAGCGACTTCATAGCCGCTCATTCTCGGCAGTCCGATGTCGAGCAGCACGATGTCTGGCTGAAAGTCCCGGGCTAATTCGAGGGCTCGGGGGCCATCGTGCGCGAGCTCGATGTGATGAGGACCCATCTTGCGCAGCAGCAGCGAGAGCATTTTCGCGGCGGCCGCGTTGTCGTCGACCACCAGAA
>JBFWYF010000366.1:0-7093 GCA_050186685.1 Pirellulaceae bacterium | reverse complement strand
CGCAGTTTCGCCATACGTTCGGTAGCCGCCTCGATCTGTCCTTTCAGATCGGATTGCTGCTGACTCAAAGCCACGTTGGACAGGGGCATTTCTGGACCCAGGAATCGGATCGATCCTGGTACCTTCGGATCCGCACGTTCCGCTTCGACCGCCGTGTGGTTGAAAAACGCGTACAACCCGTAGTAATCCCGCATGGTGAACGGATCGTACTTGTGATCGTGGCACTGGCAGCATTCGAGGGTTGTGCCAAGCCAGATCATGCCCAGCGTATTGACCCGGTCGAGCACCTGGTTCGTGCGCGTCTCTTCGGGGTCGGAGCCCGCCTCGACGTTGGTCGGTGCGTTGCGATTGAAACCGGTGGCAATGCGTTGCGCTTCGGTGGCATTCGGCAACAGGTCGCCGGCCAGCTGTTCCACCGTAAAACGGTCGAACGGCATATCGGCGTTCCAGGCCTCGACCACCCAGTCGCGATAAGGCCACAAATCGCGGAAATCGTCGCGCTGGAAGCCGTGCGAATCGGCATAGCGCGCATAGTCCAGCCACGGACGCGCCCAACGAACTCCGAACTGAGGCGACGCCAGCAGCCGATCCACGAGGCGTTCGTAGGCCGCGGGCGCCCGGTCGGCGAGGAACTCGTCGACCTCGTCGATCGAAGGCGGAATCCCGATGAGATCCAGATAGAGTCGGCGGACCAGCGTGGCAGCTTCGGCTTGCTCGGCCGGCTCCCACTGCTTCTGTTCGAGCCGTTCCAGAACGAAATGATCGACGGCCGTGCGCGGCCAGTTCGCCCGTGCGACATCCGGCAAGCCAGGCAGGCGCGGAGGGATGTACGCCCAATGGGTCCGCTGCGCGGCACCCGCGGGCCAAGGCGCCCCCGCGTCAATCCATCTTCGCAGCACCTCCACCTCGGCGGGTGTCAACGGATTCCCTCGAGCGGGCATCACTCCCTCGGAGAGCTTAGGGAGCGAGATGCGGGTCATCAGTTCACTGTCGGCCGACTTGCCGGCTACGATTCCAGGACCACTGTCGCCGCCGCGCATAGCCGCTGCACGGTCGTCCAGCCGCAATCCGCCTTCTTGCTTTTGCGGGCCATGGCACTCGAAGCACGCCCGTCGTAATAGCGGGAGCACGTCTCGCGCAAAGTCGACCGGGTGGGTCGACTCTCCTCCGCTGGCCACCGCACTTGCCCACGCCAACAGCACCGTTGCGGCGAGACCGTGCCGCAGCGGCAAGCCAGATTGCAGCCGAGCCATCTCTTGTTACTCCCACCCTCCAGGCAGTGCGCGCAACTCGCCGTACACGAATGAGTCTGCCTTTAACGAGCAGGCCCGCCAGAGCAGTGTAATCGAGTCACGGGGAATTTGCGCTGGAGGTGGCGGAGCTCCCTCCCCAGCCCTTTTCGCCAGAAAGATCGTCTATTACCCAGCGCCGAACGTCTGGCCGAACCTCTCATCCGAAAATACAAGTCCCCAGGGACCGTCGCGAAGCAGGTTGCGGCTATAGCCCTGCTTGTCGCCCGCGACGATAAAGGCGACCGGCTGCCCGTCGCGGAGAAGAGCCAGCGAGGTGCCATCCGCCGACCAGCGAAACGACCACTGGTACTCAAGCGGATTGGCGCACTGGGCGGTATCTGCAGCGAACCCAGCTGCTGCCGGGGGCGGACCGCCTCGGTAGGACCGAATCGCCTCGGGCGTCGGCGCCGGAATCCGGTTGTATACCCACGCGTCTCCGGCCATGCCGGACTGGTCGGGATGTGAGAGATACAGCCAAGCGGAGGTGCCGTCATCCTCGAATACTGCCACACACCGCGAGAGCGGATGCAACTCCTCTCGATACAGCTCCGCTGGGCTCATTCGTCTCTCCACTTTGCATGAGGATCGAGTCAGATCGCCATCTGTGTATTGAGAACATCGTCGCTGCAGGGTTAAAATTCGACGCTCAAAATGGCATGCTATTCCCGCATGCTTTCCGGGCGGAAGTCTATCTTTTTGCAGGCTGATTTTCCATGGAATAAGGGGTGCGCCCCCGATGGTACAGCTACTGCTGGTGGTAGGCCTGTTCGTCTTCCTGATCGTACCCGCGTCCATTGCCGTGACCCTATGCGTTTTACCTGCGATCTGGTTTGTGTGGGGTGAGACCGACGGGGTGCTGCGGACATTGGGACTCCTCGCGTTTGCGGGCGGACTGGGGTTGGCGTGCGACACGATTGAGCATGGGCAAGGCGTTGTCGGTCTCTGCGTCATCGCCGGTGGCGGCATCTGCCTGGTCGCGAATGTCGTGGAGATGACATCCTTCTCTCGTCTTCTGGCCTGCCTGTTCGGCCTCTTGTTGCTCTGGTTTTCCTGGAGGGCCACTTGGACGTTTGTTACCGGCACTTCGGGGTTATGGGGCGCTCGAGTGACGCTTGCCATGTTGGGCATCGCCGGGCTGATGGTTCCGGCTCGGATTTTCGGCGTGCGCGTCGTTAACTTGACGCGAGGCGTCTCGAGCCGGGAAATCGAGCTGGAGACGGGACGGGACTGGGATGAATGGTTTGCCCTGTTGGAACGAGGGGACGGCGCGCGGAAGAGTTCCGCCGCCTTACGGGCCCTGGTCCAGAGCTATGGAATCTCGCCCGAGCGACAACTGGACATCGTGAACGCATACGAGCGAGCCTACGGCCGTCGCCCCATCGGGTCGTCGGGCAGCCGCAGGAAAGCTTGGGTGAATTCCATCGCTGCGCTCCAATGGGATGAGCTACTCGCCCATCCGTTGCGGCAGCAATTCACCCTGCGCCGTCTGTTGGGATGGACCAGCGCCGCCGCCCTGCTCAGTTGGTATCTGCGCACCTTGGCAGGAGCCAAGTTGTCTCAAATAGATTTGCGCTACGGCATCCCCCTGGTGGTCGCCATCGCGGCGATCAGCGGATCTGCCATCCACGCCGCGCTGGCAGTTCGGTGGGACGGACGCAAGCTGCGGACGAGTGCGGCCGCCGCAATGATCGCCGGACTCGCATTACCCTGGTCCGTGTATGTGCACCCGTGGTGGCGGCCTTGGGCGGTACCGACCGCCTTGACCGTGTTCGGAATTCAGGTGGCCTGCCTGATACTCGCTCGGCACCGAGGTTATCGATGCGTGCTCGTACGGAAGACGAGGGCTGAAGGTATAGATCTCCCCGAATCGCCCTAGGGCGGCTGGATCGAGTCGTGGCTCAGCCGGCGTCCCAGTCGCGGAAAGATGTGCCGGCTCACCGGTTCGAAGGCACCGGTATCGTCGAAGAACATGTAGGGGGTGATCCGCAGAAATTCTGGCATGATCTGGACGAGGTTGAACGAGTTCTTTTCTCGTTCGCGCGCTCTCCCTCGGCGCGACGTCGTCGTGCCACACTGGACGATAATCACCCCATGATGACGGTTTGCCTTCGGGTAGAAGTCCAGCGAATTGCCGATGTAGCCGCGATGCAAATGTCCGCCTAAGATCATTTCGACGCCGAGTTCGATAAAGTGGTTCATGACTCTTTTCGACTTCGGCATCACTTCGTCCCGCTGATAATCGGGGGCGGGAGCGAAATGATGATGGGCGACAATGATGCGTGCTGCGTCGGGTGGAGCGTTCTCGAAGGCCTGGGAGCAAAAATCCAACTGATGGCGGAAAATCCGACCGTTCGTAATGTGGTGCCGTGGTGCCGTCGAGTCGAGCGCCACGATGATGGCCCCGGGGACCTGCAGAACGTGGTTCAATTCGTCCGAGATGTACTGGCGGTAGAGGTCGTGGGGCGCAAACAGCCGCTCCCGCAGCCGGTAGAGCGGGACATCGTGGTTGCCGGGTACCACCACCCGGGGTACCGGCGGCAGCTGGTCGATGAACTCCCGAGCCGCCTGAAACTGTTGTGCCTTCGCCCGTTGCGTCAAGTCGCCACTGACGGCGATGACCTGGGGTGCCAGCTTGGGGGCCAGCTTTAACAGCGCGTCGCCCACTCGCGGCAAAAACGGAGGTCCGAAGTGGAGGTCCGAAATGTGCAGTAGCGTCAACATGCCGTATCTTTACGAGCGTTTTCCGTCCGAGACCGACATCCGCAACGTGAACCGCTCACCTTCACCCATTGCCTGATTGCCCAGCCTACCGGCTCAACCGTTTCGCGGGGAGAGGATGACAGGGCCAGGCTCTATGAAAGTTAACGACAAATCCTCGATGAGCAAGACCGTCGTAGTTATGAACGCCACGGCCGGTATGGCCGGCGACCGCCGCGAGGAACTCGACCGGCTCGCCCAATACTATGGATTTCCGCTGCAAGTACCCATGGAGTCGAGTGACCTGTCGACCATGGTGCGCAGTCTGGCCGCGGAAGCTCCGTCTCGGATTCTCGTCGCCGGCGGTGACGGCACGGTAGCTCAGGTGGCGAATGCCATCCTGCCCGACTATCCCCAGATCGAGCTGGCCATTATCCCGCTGGGTACCGGCAATGACCTGGCCCGCTCCCTGGACATCCCGCTGGACGATATGCAACTGGCTTTCGACATAGCGGCAACTCACGCGGCCACGCCGATCGATGTGATGCTGGTCGAACATGGCAAGGTCCGGTATTGCTTGAATGCGGCCACCGGAGGACTCGGCGCCGAGGTCACCGCGTCCCTCGGGGCTGCGAACAAACAGCTGTGGGGAGCCTTCGCCTACTGGTTCACGGCGGTCGGCAAGCTCGCGGATCTGCATGCCTTTGAAATTGATCTCGTCATCGATACCGAGCCGACCCACCATCGCGTATTTGGCCTCTGTGTCGCGAACGGCCGATATATCGGCGGTGGGTTTCCCATTGCGGCTCAGGCCAAGCTGGATGACGGCTGGATGGATGTGTTGATCGTACCCGAAATGCCGTCCCTCGACCTGCTCGGCGCCGGCATGAACTTCATGCTCAGCGGGGCGTCGGAACGTAGCGGAGTCACGGTGCAACGGGCCCAGCGCATTGAAATCCAGTCGCGTCCGCCCCTGCCATTCAGTTTGGACGGTGAGGCCTCGGTCGCCTTTAATGCGGTGTTCGAGATTATTCCCAAGTATCTGGCGTGTGTCGCGGGAAGCAGCCCGGAAGGAGTGGAATCGTGATCGGCACGTGCTCGCCGGCCACCGGCGTACGGCCCGAGTCAAGATCCCGCTTCCTGCCTCCCGGAGACCGAATTCCAGCGACCGCTCGTCAAAATGGTGCACTGTTCGTTCATGCCCCAGCAGAATTGCACAATCGGCCGCTTCCCCTGCCATTTTGGCCGGGCGCGCAGTTTGCGTAACGACCCACGCGGGGTCACACCATGCCCGCGAAGAAAACAAGGGGGGGAACATGAACCGCCGAGCGTCCTATCAGAAGCTGAAAAGCGTACTTACCAATCGCCGCGACGGCCTTCGCCGCGTGCTGTATCATGGCCTCAAAGAGCTGCGGGCGGGTTCCGGAATCGACATCGGCGACGCCGTGGATAACGCCGTCGACGACGAGTTCAATCTTGTCAGCTCTCAACTCGCTCAGTCCGAGAGCCGCGAGTTAGCTCAGGTCGAAGAGGCGCTGGGCCGAATGCGCGATGGTACCTATGGTGTCTGCGAGAGCTGCAACGAGGGTATCCCGCTGGCTCGACTGCAAGCGCTACCCTATGCGAGGCTGTGCGTCCAGTGCCAACGGACGGCGGAGAAAGGCGCCGGCAATTCCGGCTCGCGTATCGATTGGTCACAACTGCGTGACGAGCCGATGGACGATCCGTTCAACCGGATGTTCGAACGCGTCGCCGACTCGCCGTGATAAAGAGCGACCCGGCCGGGCGGCAGGAGCCCACGCCACCAGCGTGGGCGGGGGTATGGCGGACAACGTGTTTCGCTGGCACAGCCGGTGGCTCGTGGGCAGCTGCCTCGCGATCGGGGTGCTGGCCGCCACTTGGTTCCTGGCAACGCACTTTTCGTTCGCCGAGCTAGCTCAGCGAGAACAGACGCTCCGCCAGCTCATCCGCTCCCATCCGGCGCAGGCTTGGTGCCTAGGCTGGCTCGTTTACTTCGTCGCGTCGCTCGTACCCGGAACCCGGGGCAAAGCGATTGCCTTCGGTTGGCTGTTCGGCTTCTGGCCCGCGCTGCTGTTGGTCAATCCAGCCCTCACGGCCGCCGCGATGGTCACCTTTTTCGCCAGCCGCTGGATCGTGGGCGACATGATGCCCTCCCGCTACAGTGCCGCCTTGCGGCGCGTTAACGAATTGCTCGAACGCGACGGAGGCTGGTACGTGCTGCTGCTGCGGGTCGTCCCCGTTTCGTTCAGCCTGACGAACTACCTGCTGGGGGCTACCCGAGTTCGCACCCGGACCTACTGGTGGGCAACGCAGCTCGGCCTCCTGCCAGGAAACGCAGTGTTCATCTTCTTGGGGGCGCGGTTGCCGAGCCTGCAGCAACTGCTGGACGACGGCCTCTGGGCTCTACTTTCCTGGGACGTGATCGCAGCCCTGGTTCTGTTGAACGCGTTCCCCTTTGTGGTCCATGCCGTCGTCCGACATTGGCGAGCGGACGTCGCGGAGACGGTAAGCGTGCCATAGTGACGGTACGTCGGCATGCCAGATCGGCAGGACCACCGTCATTGCCGTGGCCTCCAGATTCGTTCCGCATACGACGACCATCGCGAGCCGGAACGGCCAAGCGGGCCCTTCCGCGAACACATTCACCGCCGCGACACCGACCAGCAGCCAGGAGGTCTTGGCCGCGCGTGTGTGATAGCTTGGTATGCGCCGGTACTTGATGAGTCCAGCGCCGGTGGTCACCGCATAGGTCCCCAGGGCCGCCGCAATCCAGGGCCACTCGCGACCCACAAATTGCCCCTTCAGCCAGATGGTGCCGAACAATAGCGAACCGTACATCGTCGCATCGGCCAAGCTGTCCAGGCGAGCACCAAATACAGTCCGCTGATTCCACCAGATCGCCAGTTTTCCATCGATCCAATCGGATGCCAGCAGCGATAGCAACAGCCAGGGAAACGCAGCGCTCGCCTCGGCCAGCGCCACTCCAGCCAGGACAAATGAGCCGATCAGGCGATAGGCGGCCAGTGCGTTCGGTAAGTTCCAGCGATTTTCAGCCATCGTACCAGCACGCAAAGTAGTAACAG
>JBFWYF010000365.1:0-7108 GCA_050186685.1 Pirellulaceae bacterium | reverse complement strand
TTCGAGTACCAAACCGCTCTTACCGGCGCAGTGGGCGGGTGCGATTGATACCGTCGGCGGAGCCATTCTGGCTACGATCGTGCGCCAGACGAAGCCACGCGGTTGCGTGGCGGCCTGCGGACTCGTAGCTGGTACGGACTTGCCGCTCACCGTCTATCCCTTCCTCTTGCGGGGAGTGACTTTGGCCGGCATCGATTCGGCTTGGTATCCGCGGGATGAACGGATCGAGTTGTGGCGGAAACTGGCAGGTCCGTGGAGCCTCGCGAATCTCGAGCCACTGGTGACGGAAACGGATCTCGAAGGAGTCGGCGCGCACGTGTCGCGCATCCTGGCCGGTGAAGTCATTGGCCGCGTGATCGTCCGACTCGGTTCGCCGTAATCCTCGCTGATCAGATCTGCCAGCCGCCGCGCGGTTCGCGGCTCAGGTGCTGATTGGCTTCGGCATCGTCGACGAACCTTTCCGCGGCAGGATCCCATTTCAGGGAGCGCTGCAATCGGTACCCGATATTGCCCAGATGGCAGATCGTTGCCGACCGGTGTCCGACTTCGGCGGGGCAGATGCAATGCTCACCGCTTCGAATGCAGTCCAGCCAATTCTGGCGGTGGTTAAGGGAGGGGTAAACGCGCTCGGCGGATTCCTCTAGCGGCTGTTCGAGAATACTCGCGGGATCGCTGGCAAGCAGGTTGCGGCTGACCAGGATCTTGCCGTCTGTCCCTTCGAACAGGCAGTCGGCCCGCAAGTCGCCTTCGAACTCGTTGTGGATCATAACCACACCGTTGGCATATACGAAGCGCAAGCCACGTTCCCTGCGATCGCGCTGGCCGGTGGACGGCTGGATTTCGACCGGGCCGGAGCCGTCCATTCGCAAGGCCCACTGGGCGATGTCGAAATGATGGGCACCCATATCCGCCAAGGCGCCGCCTGCGTATTCCTGGTAGCTCCGCCAGGCGGGAAAGTGCTTATGGATCCCCTTCGGGCAGAGGTCTTGGTGATAGCCTCGCTCCGGCGCCGGGCCCAACCACCGGTCCCAGTCGGTCCCCGCCGGGATTTCCTGCGTGGGCAGATCACAGGGGCGCGCGGGGCCTCCGACACCGATGCGAATGGTATGGACGCGTCCAATGCGCCCATTCCAGATGTATTCAACGGCCTTGCGGAATCGCCCTTCGAATTCGCTTCGCTGCTGGCTGCCGGTCTGGAATCGGATGCCGGCGCGGCGCACTTCATCGACAAGCCGGCGGCCTTCGGCCACGTGATGCGTTAGTGGCTTCTCACAGTAAATGTGCTTGCCGGCCCGTGCGGCCAGAATACAGGGGATAGAATGCCAGTGGTCGGGCGTGGCGACGACCACGGCATCGACATCGTCCCGGGCCAGGATCTCGCGGAAGTCCACCGTGGACTGAACTCCCCGAAAATCGCCGCTCTTTCTCCGGTCGCGGTAGTGTTCCTCGATCATGTTCGCGGCGTTCGCCCGTCGCTCCTCGACCACGTCGCTGACCGCTACTACCTGGACACCGTTGTTGCGCAGCAGGGCACCCAGATGTCCTCGACCCATGGTCCCGACGCCAATGAAGCCCACGGCCAACCGGTCATTGGCCGCGGCGGCTCGGGACGTCCTGTTACCGGTCAGAGGGATCGTGGAAAGCAAAGCCGCGGTCCGGAGCCAGGTGCGGCGAGTGAACATGAGTCCGTCTCCACATGTCTCGAAGCGAAGGGTGCCGGAGATACTGTAAGGTCGCGACACCGTACCGCACAACCTGGCGCAGACTACGATTCCCGCGGCGCAAAGCGTATGCTTGAGTGAGGTCCATCCGAGGTGCCTGCATGAGCCTACCGGTATTCCTACGCAATCTGTACGAATCAGGGCGCGTCACGGTGCCACGTCAGCCGCCGCCGCGGTCCGCAGCTGACGACGTCGAGAGCCACGAGGCCGTCTTTGAAGTCGAGCGGCTGTTTCGGCAGGAGATGCCCGGCCAGCCACCTCCACTGCAGATCGAGCCGGCGATATGGGGTTGTACGATGTTGTACGCTGTCTGCCGGCTACTGGTCTATCGCGACTTGGGATTGGAGGACGTGAACCGGGAACTGTCGGGGCCGGGACCGAAACCGGACACTCCCGCTGCGATTTATTCCGTCGACCTGAGCTTCCGCTTTTTGCCTGACGTCGTGCGGTTGTGCCGGGCAGCGGGAGACGGTGATCCGCTAACCGATCGAGTCCTGACCTGGTGTCGCGAATGGCCGTTGTCCTCGGTCGGAGTGGCGGACGTAGGCACCGTGCGACCGGAGGTCCTGTTGCTTCATCCCAGTTTGCGAATCGTTTACGTCGATCGCATCATCCGGTATCAAGATCACACGCGGCTCGCGAATCCCTCCACACGGTTGGCGGTCCGCGAGGCCGTGGGAATTCACACTCCGTTGCTCGGCAGTCTGGCGGAATACATCGCTGAACCGTCGCATACGGGCTAGAACTCGGTGAGGTTGGACCGCCGATGAATGCTGCGGAGAACAACGTGATCCCATCTACC
Organism: Pirellulaceae bacterium; assembly: GCA_050186685.1. Taxonomy (GTDB): domain Bacteria; phylum Planctomycetota; class Planctomycetia; order Pirellulales; family Pirellulaceae; genus CAZFLF01. The sequence continues at coordinate 4,585 of JBFWYF010000365.1, read as the reverse complement.
GATATCCCCCGCTCGCTTTACTTGGGCACAAAGCTGACCGACGACGTGCTGGCGCCGATGAAGCGGGCGTTTGTCGGCAAGGATGAAGTCATCGATCTGCTGGGCGTCTGTCTTGTCGCGAGGGAGAATTTGTTCATCCTCGGTCCACCGGGGACCGCGAAGAGTGCGCTCGTCCAGGACCTGGCCCGGCGACTTGACGGGCGCGCTTTTGACTACCTGTTGACGCGCTTCACCGAGCCGAACGAGCTGTTCGGGCCGTTCGACATCCGCAAATTGCGCGAGGGCGAGCTGACGACGAACACGGAAGGCATGCTTCCCGAGGCGGACGTTGTGTTCCTGGACGAGCTGCTCAATGCCAACAGTGCGATCTTGAACAGCTTGCTCCTGGTGTTGAATGAACGCATCTTCCGCCGGGGGCGCGAGACGAGGCGGCTTCCGACGCTGATGGTGGTGGGCGCCAGCAATCGACTGCCCGACGACGAAGCCCTGGGAGCGCTGTTTGATCGGTTTCTCTTGCGCGTGTGCTGCGGCAGTGTAGCCCGAGAGGAACTGGCGGATGTGCTCGTAGCCGGATGGCGTCTCGATCAGCAGGCAGCGGAGTCACGGACTGCCGGGTTTGCGCTAACCGAGTTGCGGCAGTTACAACAGGCCGTATGGTCCGTCGACCTGGAGGCCATTCGGCAGCCGTACGTTGAGTTGATACATCGATTGCGGCATGCCGGCATCGCGATTTCCGATCGTCGCGCGGTGAAATTACAGCGGTTGATGGCCGCGAGTGCGTTGCTGTGTGGCCGGAGTGTCGTGGATCCGTCTGACCTGTGGATCATGCGATATACATGGGACATGGAGGAACAGCAGGATGTCTTGAAGGCGGTCGTCCAGGAGGTGATCCGTGCCACGCCGCACGAGCCCGCACGCGCCCGCCATCCGCGCTCGGGAGGGGTGGATGCTCCGGACCCGGAGCGGCTGGCCCGCGACCTCGAACGACTGTCGGAAAGAGCCACTCAAGAGCCAGGGGCGGAACTCGATCGCGTCTACATGCGCGATCAGCTCGGCCTGCTCGCCTCCCGTTGTCAGTGGATCTCCGACGAGCAGCCGCGTCGCTTCCTGGAGAACCAGGTGAACCTGCTCTGGGAGAAGCTGGGAGGGCGGCCATGAGCGGAGCCTGGGCGATCACCCTGAAAAAGGGCCGAGCCGCGGCGCTCGCCCGGCTCTGGCCGTATCCCGGCCTCCTCGTTCTGGAATGGGACGACCATGTCTGGCTGCGCGGCAACGATGGAGCTGACGTTCCCGAGCCGGAGATTCTGAGCCTGCCGCTGGCTGGCCGGTTTGTGGTTTCGGACGAGGAGGTACTGACGCCACACGGCCAGCGCGTGCCGACTCGAACTTTGCCGAACGGGAGGTGGATCAGCTTGCAGGCCTGGATGTCGGTTGCGTTTCCTCAGACGCGAATGTCGGCGGCGAGCACGCGCCGTTGGATGTGGCACATGGAGCCCGGCGGTGTGGAGGTGGAGTCCAATGTGCTGCTCGTGCCGATTCAGCTCTGGGCTCAGTTCGGCATCCATGCCGCGCGCGCTCGACTCGACCCTTTGCGGTTCGCCGTCAGCGGCGATGGGCTGGCGGCCGTACGCGGCGTTCCGTTGCCGCCGCTCCCGGGAACGCGGTTTGTCGAGCGGGATGGAGTCGCCTTGCCAGCCGGACAGCGGCTCTGCCCGGCGGTGTCGGCGGCGGTGATTCGGCAGGTCCTGCGACTGTCGGACGGCGAGCTGGCGTTGTTGTGGCCTGACCGTTACGAGGTACTGGCGGACGATTGCTTCGTCGCGGCGACTCGCTCCGCTCTGCGCGCGTCGCAGGAGTACCACGATGACTGACTCTGTTGCGCTCGAGGCCTACCTGGCGGCCCCCACGAATTCATTCTGGCGTTGGGAGGACGGAGGCCAGGTGGTTTGCTGGCGCGATGGCACCACCATCGCCTTTCGGACGGAATTGCTCGGTGTCATGCATCGGTTGGCGCCCCAGGGCTTGCCGCCGCTGGATGCGATCTTGTTGCTGTTGGCGGCCACGCGGTCCAGCTGGAGCAACCATGCCGCGAACTCGAGCTGGTTCTGGAGCTTGTATGCGGAGAGCGTCTCGCTGAACAGGGCCCGCGGTGAGCATCAGGCGATGGTGGGCGAAGTACTCGGACAACTGGATCGGCTGAACCTGCTCGCGGAAGACGTTCGCAGCACGCAACGAGCACGCGAAGAGCTGGCCGACAGCGTCTTTGCGGGGGCGCCACACCGGCTGCCCACGGACCTGTCGGCGGCGATCGTGCGCGAGCTCGAGTCGGGTTGGGAGGCGGAGACCACGTCGGACAGATGGATAGGACGGCCGCTGGCATTGGGCGAAGTGCTCGAGTCGCTGCACGGCGGATTCGTACGTTGTACCGAGTCCTCGCTGCGGCTCCGGTTTCGCACGGGTTTGCTCGACTTGCCCGCGGCTCCGGATCTGGACATCCCCCTGTGCGACCGCGTGCGAAACCTGCTGCGGGAACTGGAACGCGACGACGAGTGGCAAGGCCTGGCGCGGGTCGCACGACAGCTTCTAGCCGTGGTCGCCATGCCGCGTCGTATTCTGGACCGGGACGACCTGCGGCTCGGTGGGGTGTCGGACATCGCAAATCGCGGTGAATTCGATCGGTTGCTCGTCAGCGAACTAGCTTACGACGACCTGACGCTGGCGGTTCGCGTGGCGATGAACGAGGCTCTCTACCTGCGTCGCGAGGCTCCTCCCCGCTCGCCGCCGCGGAGCCGTTTCATCCTGCTGGACAGCGGTCTGAGGACCTGGGGAGTACCGCGACTGTTCGGCACGGCCGTGGCCCTCGCACTATCCGCGGCTGCGGATGTCCGAACCGGCTTAGGTGCTTTTCGCGCCAACGGAGATTCGTTACTGCCCGTCGACCTGGCCACGCGGGAAGGGCTGGTGGCCCACCTGGAATCGCTCACCCCCGATCGGCATCCGGGGGCGGCCCTGGAATCGCTGTGGAGAAACGCCCAGGCGTGGGCCTCAACCGACGCGTCTGCCGATTTCATCTTGATCACGACCCCGGACACGCTGGCGGACGCCGAGTTTCAGCGAGCGCTGGGAACATTGGCACCCTGGCCGCTGCAAGTCGCCACCGTGGAGCGAAGCGGGGCGCTGAAGTGGCTGGTCTGGGGGCCCCACGGACGTAAGACAATCCGCGAGGCGAAACTGGATCTGGCTGACTTGACTCCGAATGCTACGCCCGTGTTGGTACCGGATCGGTCCTGGGCATCCGACGACGAGTGGCCGGCGATTTTCCGGTCCCGACCGTTTCCGCTGCGGTTGCCTTATGTGCGAGACGCCAACCGCATGTGGCCCATCGAATGCGGCGTCGTGCACGTCACGCGGGATCGCCGCTTGCTCTTATGTGAAATCCCGGACCGCGGACAGCGGGCGCGTGGCGCCGAACAACTGCACGACCAGCTGCCCAGTTCCAACTTGTTATGGTGTCGCCAGGAGGACCATTCCGACGAGTTCCTGGTCGTCGTCGGGCAGGCGCAGGTGGGCCGACTCTGGCTCGTGCGCGCCGATCGGACTCATCCTGCGTGTGCAGTCCGGTCGCTGTCGGTTCGCCAGTCGCCGGTGCTGGGAGTAACGGCTCATCGCAATCTGCTATTCGTGTTGGGAGCGACTCGCGTCGATGTGCTGCAGTTGCCATCGGGGGACTATTGCGAAACGATCGATTTACAAGGGGCTGTCTGGAGCCGCGACCGTTTCTTTCGAACGCCGGAAGGTAGCTGGCATGCGCTCAGCTCGGAAGGAACCGCTGCGACCTTACGTCCTGTGTTCGGTGCCGACGACGCGCGGCAGGGGGACATCGCGGTGATGTTCGAGACGCGCGGCATCGAGGGGCCACTGGGTCTGACGCGTTATGGCGACCTGTACTTTACCTCGCATCAACAGATGTCCTTGTCGCCGGTGGACGAGCGCGGTACTGCCGGTGAGCCGACGCGGGCCCGGGTCGAACTCGCGGGCAAGTCGCGCTGCGGCCGGCGGATCGTCGTCCGGGTAGCATTAGCCAGCCAAGCGGACGAATGGTTCCATGTCACTTTGGGAGCCGACCCGGCTACTACCGTCTGGCACCGATTGAATGACAATCTCGTCGGTCCACAGGGGCCCGGTTACGGGCGGTTACCCTGTCTGGATCCGGATCTCGAACGGCTACCCATTTCTCCTAATACGCGCCGGCAGTTCTCCCGTATCGGAGTCATCGGTCAACGTCATCTCGCGCTGGAGGGAAAGCGAGGAGGCTGGTTTTTCGTCGTCTTGCGAGGTAACGAAATCCACTTGCACGAATATGGACGGGACCCGGTGCCGATCCGAGCGATCCGTGAGTTTACGGATTGGCGACCGAACGAGGCGTTCGGGTTCACGTTGAAGATCGCCCAGTGGAGTAACGGTAGTCGAGCCGTACTGGATTCGCGGGGCATGCTGCATTTGCGCGGCAGCCCTCAGGTGCCGGAGACGACGTTGATCTTTGGCGGGCGGCAGGTCTCAGGTTGGTCGGACGACGGTCGTGCGT
>JBFWYF010000364.1:0-7110 GCA_050186685.1 Pirellulaceae bacterium | reverse complement strand
GATCGATCCGACCCAGCAGGGGCTGGCGAATCTTCAGGAATTTCTGCGTCGGGTGGGGCGGGTCAATCCGCCCCCGGAACCGGTGCTGGTTCGCGGGCTCCGCGACAGCCTGGGCATGCAAGTCATCACGATCGCCGGCATTTCGGCCAGTACCCATTTCGCCCAGGTCATGGTCGAAGCCGATTACCGCATGAAGCTGATTGGCATCGGACTCGAGCGTCCCCGGACGCGGATTCCCAGTTACGTCGAAGTGGCCAATGCGCGGGCCATCGCCCAGAACGCCTTGCAGCGGTGGTATTTCGTCCCGAACTACGAATGTGTCCGCGTCAGCGAGGACGAACTGGGAATGGAGCTCGTCGGCAACGGCGTCAAACTGATTGGCGAGGACGAGTTCGTGGCACGCGACGGTCAACGCGTGGAAGGCAAGACGGAGAGCCCGGCGTCGCGGAAATTCACCGAGGCCTTCACGGCCAAATATGGCGAGCTGGCGGACGAGATCCCCGTCTATGCTCAGCTGCGTAACCTGATCGACGCCTCGATCGCCGCGGCGTTCATCCAGCAGCAGGACTACTATGGCAAGGCTGGCTGGCTGATGGATGTGTTCGGTAAGGAAGCCAGTTTCCCCGTCGAGACGGCCAATGCGCCCAAACAGGTCGAATCGGCGGTGGCGAGCTATCGCAAAGGGAACACGCTGGTGACACCGATCGGGGGTGGCGTGGAAATTCGTGCCACACTCGCTTTGAATTCCGAGCGGCGGCTGCGGGACGAACAGGGTGCCGTATCGCAGCAGCGAGCCGCCATCCAGACTGGCCAGCTGGCCAACGACCAGTGGTGGTGGGACTAAACGTGGCAGGAGTGGTCCGACGGGTCCCCCGGCGGCTCTGCGTGCTGTCGCAAACGTCGGTGGCCCGTCCTGTTCGGGCCAAGCGGGCCACTCTCTCGCTATCGCTTCTTCGGCAAAGGCCGTCGAGGGGCTACCGTCGCAGCAGGCTGCCGGACCAGGGTCGGTGACGGCAGCACACCCAGATAGGCGAACAAGTCCGAGATCTCTTCGAGCGTCAACGGGTCCAGTAAATTGTCCGGCATGGCGGATTTCTGGCTGGGCACGATTTCGTCGATCTCGGATTCGGCCAGTACCTTTTTCTCGCCGTCCGACTGCAGCACGACCTTTTCACCGGGACTTCCCGGAGCAACGATGCCGGTATAAGTCTTGCCGCTGACGGTGATGACGGTCTTCGCCGCATACTGGTCGCTGATGACGTGTGACGGATAGAGAATCGACTCGAGTACTTCTTTCTTCATGAAGCGATTGGACAGCGACGTGAGCTCAGGGCCGAGACTTTCTCCTTGTCGGCCGAAACGGTGACACTTGGCACACTGGGCCTTGTCGTAAACCTTGGCTCCCTTCGTCGGATCCCCGGTCGATCCCGCCTCGCTGGTCAAGTGCGCGAGAAGTTCATCGAACTTCCATTTGCTCTCGCTCGACGCCACGGGCAGGGCTGCCGGCGGCCGATCGGGATATTCCGCGGCATACCAATCCTGCCATGCCTTCAGGTGTTCCGCCGGAGTCGCCTCATCATCCAGCAGCTTGTGCCCCGTCCAATCCTGGAGCAGCGCGACGGCGTGCTGAGCGCCATTCTGGTGACCTTTCAGTCCGCACAGGATGACTTGGCGCAAATCTTCGGGACTGTCGGAGGTCATGGCGACGGTCTTCAAACGACTGAGGACTTCGATCGCGGCATTTCCATCCAGCACGGGCAGACTGCGGACGAGCAGCGACCAGTTTTCCCCGTCGGGTCGCTGTGCCAGTCCCATGGCGACCTTATCGCGCCGTTCCGGTTCGCTTTCCCACACTTGCCGCAGGTAGTCATACGCCCGCTCGTCGTCGCTGCGCGCGAGAACGGCGAGGATTCCGATGCGCAGGTTGGCGGCGGCCTCGTCCTTCGACTTGGCCAGCCTTTGATCGAGGTCTTTCAGCGATCGCATGGTTTCGTTGTCCAGTTCCTTGGGCAGCCCGTATAGGGCTCCGGTGGCCGCCGCCGGCCACTCGGCACCGCGCGCCAACATCTGGCGGCCTTCGGCCGGCGTCAGCGATCGGGCGAGGTCTCTCTCGATCGCACTCAAGTAACCGCGATAACTGTCTCCCGTGCCGGTCTGCTTCTTGGCCTCCTCGAGAAACTTGATGACGTCCAGTCGCCGACCCGCTGGCCAGCCTTTTTCGATAAACCGCAGGTGCAAGGCCAAGTGGAGCTTCTCCGAGTCGGCTGCTTCAGGCGAAGTCAGGTATGCCAGGTAGCGGGGCATCGGCGACGCAACTTGCAGGTGGGCCAGCAGCCGCACCAGCTCGCGGTTCATGATGGTGTCACTCGACGGAAACTCCTCCGCCAACTTGGCGACCAGCGGTTCAATCTGGTCGGCTTTGACCGGCGACCGGTGCAGCGCCAACTGGGCCACGCGCAGCATGTCGATGAAATTTCGGTCGGAGATGAACTGGTCAATCAACTCGGAGAACCGCTGGAGAACCGCCAGCGAGTTCGCTTCACTCGGGTGGGCGCTGAGCAGCGCCAGGGCTCCCTCAATAAAGACGCGCTGATCTTTGGACGTAAGCACGGCCTCCTGCCATTGATCCGTCGGCGTCTGCTCCAGCAGGCGCCGCGCCGCCTGGGCCTCCCAGCGGTCGTCGGAATTCAGCACGTGGACCAGGTCGTCCAGCGGTGCCGATTGTCCTGCCCGCAGCAAGGCCTCACAGGCCCGGCGGCGCACCGTGCGATCCTCGTCTTGCAGCATGGCCACGAGTTGGGTGCGCGTCGTCTCGTCGCTGAACAATCCCATCAATTCGGCCGCCTTGGCCCGCACAATCTCGTTTTCATCTCCAGCCAGCCGCAGCAGCAGTTCGGGCGAAGGCGACGGACCGTAGAGCTGCATGACCTGCAGGGCTCGCGTGCGGTAGTACCAGGGATTCGCGGTGCTCTTGGCAACGCCCGTGATCTGCTTTTCCCATTTCTCCTGTCCGTCCAACTCCTGTTTCAGTCTCGCCACGCTTTGCCGAGCCCACGCGCTGTGGATTTGCGGTTGGCGAATGACGGCGCTGATGCCTTCACCCAGGTTCGAGACATTCTTCGGGATCTGCCCCTTCCAGTGGACGCGGTAAATACCGCCCGCCGTGCCGCGCCCACCCGTACAGAAATACAGATCGCCTTCCGGCCCCACTTCCAGGTCAGTCACGTTCAGCGGCTGGCCCTGTAAGAAAACCTCACTTGTCGCGGTGTACGACGCACCGTCCTTTTTGATGTCGACGGTCAGAATCCGGCCCTCCGACCAGTCCGCCAGGAACAACAAGTTGTGATAGCGGCTGGGAAAGGCATAGTGACTGTAAAAGACGGCTCCCGTGGGGGACCCCCGTCCCGTGTCCAGGATGCCCGGCACGGCATCCGTGTAATAATCCGGCCACACCGCCCAGCCACTGCGCCAGCCCAATTCGGCGCCCGGCGACACGTGATACAGCCGCGTGGGGCGATACCAGGACGTCCCCATGTCGGATTCCATGTCGCTATCGTGGATGAAGACGTCCCCTTCCCGATTGAATGCCAGGTCGTACGCGTTACGCAGACCGCCAGCGAACATTTCACGTACATTCCCGTCGATGTCGGTACGCAAGACGTAACCACCCGGTGCCTTGACGCCGGCGGCATGCCCCGTCGGATCTTCATAGCGCGGCTGAACCAGGTCGCCTTCGTACCAGTTGCTGTAGGGGCTCGACGCGACCACGTCGGCCGGCGGATGTGCATGGTTGCCAACCACGACATAGATCAATCCATCCGGCCCCAAGGTGACGCCGTGCGGACCGTGTTCTCCCATCTGCCCCTCGAAGCGCACGATGGCCCGCACTTCTTCCAGTTCGCCGTCCCGATCGCCATCCGACAGCCGGTATAGTGCGCTCCCGTCAGGTCCTTCCGCCGTGACGAACACTTCGCCGTTCAACGCAAGGATGCCCTGGCAGTTCTTCACCAGTTTGCAGTATGGCTTGACGGTCTCCGGCACTCCGTCCTCGTCCGCGTCAAAGATCAGCTCCAGAGGTCCGTCCTCGCGCGAGGCCAGAATCTGGCCGAACTCGTTGAACGTCATCGCGATCAACGACCCTGTCTTGTCGCCCGCGATCACCTCCCGAACCTCAAACTCCTCGTTGATCTTGAATCGGCGAGTACTCGGCTGGTCATCCGGCCGCTGGGCGATGGCCTCTTCTTCGCGGATATCCCAGGGCGGCGTCTCGCCCAGCAGGCCATAGGATTGGGCCGCCTCCCAGCGGCTGTCGTTGTATAGCGTCGTATTCCATAACGGCAGCGGTTGCAGATTTGCCTTCCAACTCGCATCCGTCGAATACGAACGCCACTCGTCTCCCTTGTCCTTGATCAGCACGCGTGCCGCGAGCGCGGCAGTCCGCCCGCGCAGATTTGTGACCTTCACCGCAATCAGATTGCGCCCCGAATCGAGATAACGACCGATATCGTACTCGACCATGCGTTCCGTCGAGTGGCCGGTACCCAACCGGCGGCCATTGACGAACAGCTCATAGCTGTCGTCCGCCAGGATGACCACCTTGGCTTCCTGGGGGTCGCGCAGCTGCAGCGACTTACGAAAATGGCACGAACCCGTCGGGACCTGATCCTTGGCGTGATCGCGTGTCCAGATCCACTGCGCTTCCTGGGCAACCGACATCGAGCTGGTTCCCAGACACACCATCAGACACAGCAAGATCCAGTCGCGGTTGGGGACGCGGCGGAATGCGGCGGACGAACGTTCCATGAGACAATCCCTCGACTTCCCTTTCGAGAGCCGCTCCCTCCGGCCGACTACCCAGGCCGAAAGGAGTGCGTCAACTCTGGCGATGCAGAATGCGCGCAAAGGTTACTCGGAACCGCACACCCGCCGCAACCCCGTTTTGTACATCTGCCAGCACGATAGCATGCCGCCCTTTCGTCCTCGTCATCCCTCCGACTTGTATTCAGCGCCGCGGTACTCCGACTCGAATTCCGAGTAGGAGTACGAGTAGGAGTACGAGTAGGAGTACGAGTAGGAGTAGGAGCGGGAGGAGCGCGCTGTTATTCTGCTGACGGGTTGAGCCGTCGGCCGTTCCTTCGGAGTTACGTCGTTGAACGAATCCCGCCTCCCGCCCGGACAACAGTTGGCCGCCGCCGGTAAATGGCCGCTGGTTGGAGAACGAACGGGTGCTCCGGAGCCAAACGTCTGGACCGTCGCTATCTGCGGCGCGGTCGCGCATCCGCGCGTGTGGACGCTGACGGAGCTGCGGAATCTGCCGCAGACGCAGCGCGAGGTCGATATCCACTGCGTCACGCGGTGGAGTCAGCTTGGTATGGTCTTTTCGGGCGTCTTACTCGAGCAGCTGATGACGGAAGCGAAACCGGCGGCGGACGGCCGATACATCTCATTCGTGGCCCATAGCTTGCGCAATCACAGCACGTCGCTGCTACTCGACGAGGCGTTGGAGTTGGAAACGCTGGTGGCGCTAGGGCACGTCGCACGGCCGCTCGGCGCCGAGCACGGCGGACCGGTGCGGACGATCGTACCTCGCCGCTATTTCTACAAGAGCCTGAAATGGCTGGCCAAGATCGAGGTGCTCCCACAAGACCGGCTGGGGTATTGGGAAGCGGTCGCGGGCTATCACAATCGGGCCGATCCGTGGCGCGAGGAGCGGTTCATTGCGTCACGAGTCGGCCGGCAGGAGGCAGCGCAAATTCTGGCGGACCGGCGGATGGCTGGCCGCGACCTGATGGGCCTGGATGCCGGCGGCCGGAATCTCGCAGGTCTCGACGCTCGACAGGCACTGCTCCGCAACGCGAACTTCGTGGACGCGCAGCTGGACGGTGCCCGGTTTGACGGTGCGAACCTGTCGAATGCGCGGCTTCGGGGCGCGAGCTTGCGGAATGCTTCGTTTCGCGACGCGGATCTGGAGGGAGCCGACTTCGCGGGTGCCGATCTGCGTGGCGCCGACCTGCGGGGAGCATCGCTGTTGGGAACTTCCTTCATGGAGCGTGCGTCGAAAAGTGGGCCGCCGCGGCAAGCGCTGCTCGACGCATCCACGCGGCTCGAGGGCCTCCAGATCGAGGCGTTGCTGCCGGAACAGGCCCACTGGATTCGTCGCCTCACTGAACAGCCGATCACTGACCCGCCGGACTGATCGGTACCAAGTTCTCTTCCGAGGGAACTTCGCCGCCTGCCGTGCCCTCTAAATGAGGGTGGCCTCCCCTGCCCTGCCGAAAAATCGTCGCCCGGGATGATTCGTCTGATTATTGTGAGTAGGTCCGGAGCACCCAGAACCGGTTTCGGCCGGTAGCGACCATGTCGGATTCCCTTTCCAGCACCGCCACGCCCAGCGGATCGCCGCCGCTGGAGCTCTTTCCCTCTCGGCATTTCGCCGGGTGGCTGGGCGAGCATCAGATCAGTCTGGCACTGACGACGTACCAGGCCGGCAAGCTCTTCCTGATCGGGATCCAGCCCGATGGACGGCTGAGTGTTTTTGAGCGGACGTTCAATCGGTGCATGGGGCTGTGGGGAAATGGCCAGACACTGTGGATGACGTCGCTATTTCAGTTATGGCGGTTTGAGAACGCATTGCAGCCGCAGCAGTTCCACGACGGCTATGACCGGCTGTATGTGCCGCGGGTCGGTTATACAACGGGTGATCTGGACATCCACGACGTGGCCGTCGACGCCAAGGGCCGGGTGCTGTTCGTCAATACGTTATTCAGTTGCCTGGCCACGGTCAGCGAGACACACAGCTTTGTACCGCTCTGGCAGCCCCCGTTTGTATCGAAACTCGCCGCGGAAGAACGATGCCATTTGAATGGTCTGGCCCTGGACCAGGGTGTACCGCGCTACGTTACGGCCGTGGCGGCCACCGATTCTCCCGACGCTTGGCGCGAGCATCGACGCAACGGCGGTGTCGTCGTCGACTGCGTTCGCAATGAACTGGTCGCAGACGCTCTGTCCATGCCGCATTCGCCGCGGGTCTATCGGGACCAGTTATGGCTGCTTAACGCCGGTACGGGCTTTTTCGGGCGGATCGATCGAAAGTCGGGGCTTTACTTCCCC
>JBFWYF010000363.1:0-7120 GCA_050186685.1 Pirellulaceae bacterium | reverse complement strand
CCCACTCCGCCTCGGTCGGCAGTCGATATTCATAGCCATGCCCCGCTTCACGTTCGTTCAGCTTTCGAAGAAAGTCCTGGACATCGTTCCAGGATACGCGCTCGACCGGCAGCAACTTCAGTTCCTCGTCCGAGATCTCAACGACGTCTTGCTGGTTGGTTCCTTCGCGGGAGAAGCCGCTCGGATTGACCCCCATCACCGCCGTCCATTGCCCTTGCGTGACCTCGTGTACCGCGATTTCGAAGTCTTCGTTGATCTCAGTCGCGACACCACGTTTACGTTTCGCGCCGTCCCAGCCTCGATAGAACGTTCCTTTCGACACGCGTACGAACGGCATGAGGATGCTGGTGTCACGCTCGAGCACGGCATCGTCCGGCCGGCAGGCGGCGAGATCAATCGTCACCTGCCGACCAGCCCGGAGACGCTCCTGATGCAGGTCGGCCAGGAAGAGGAGCTGGAGTTGTGCGTCGGCGGACAGAGTGAGTCGGTCGTTCAGGTAGACCAGCTCGTGGCGGGCAGCGGACCGTTCCGTGCCGTCGGCCTTCCGCAATTGGACTGCGCCGGATAGGTGCAGAATCATCGCCCGTGGTGCACGCCGTGCCATGCCTCGTTGCACGTCACCGATCACGTCTAAGAGTTCGGCGCGCAGTTCAGGCTGGTTGACGAACTCGGCTTGGATCCGCAGTTCCGCATCGGCGAGGATCTGCCTGGCCGGCACGCTGCCGCCGCGTGCGTCGGTCTCCGAGATCCGCAAGATGCTCACCAGGAAATCGCGAGCTTGTCTCGCTTTGTCGGCTTCGCGCTGGGCCTGCGCGTACATTCCTAAAACGCCGATCAAACCCAAGAGGAGGGCTACCACTACGCCGACGATACCACCCACGAGAGCTTTGTAACGCCGCACGAACTTCTGCATCCTGTACGTCGCTGAGGGAGGGCGCGCCCTGATCGGCTCGTCGTTCAGATACCGCCGGATATCCGTGGCCAACTCGCCCGCGGAGGCGTACCGCCGGCTCTTGTCTTTCTCCATTGCTTTCTCGACGATCGTACCCAGTTCGCCGCGAAAGATACTGTCCCGCGCGCTCCGCCGGAATGGCTCGTGCTCGCGAATGACTCTCGAGACTTCCGGCAACGACAGGTGGTCGAGCTGGTACGGGCGCCGATTCGACAACAGTTCAAAGAGGATCACTCCCAGGGAGTACACATCGGAACGAATGGTGAGCGTCTGAGGGAGGCCGCCGACCTGTTCCGGACTCATGTACTGAGGGGTGCCGATCATCTGGCCCGTCTGTGTGCGCCCGCCGGCCGTCTGCCATTCGCCGCCTTCGGAGCGCGCCACGCCGAAGTCCAGCACTTTGGGCTGCCCGGTACCGTCAACCAGTATATTGCTCGGCTTCAAATCACGGTGGATGATCCCGTGGTCGTGAGCGTGCTGCACGGCGTCGCACACGCGCGCGAACAAATGGAGTCGATCTTCCGTGCCAGGCAAGTGGCAGCGCGCGTATTCCTGCAGCGGAATTCCGTGGATGAATTCCAATGCGATAAAAGGTCGGCCGTCGTCCGCCAATCCGGCCTCGTAAATTTGGGCGATACCGGGACTGTGCAACCTGCCCAGAATCTGCGCTTCCCGTCCGAACCGCCGCAGTATCTCTGGTGAGAAAAGGTCGGGACGAATTACTTTGAGTGCGACCGAGCGGCGCGGATTGTCTTGCTCAGCCTCATAGACAATTCCCATACCTCCTTCCCCCAGGACGCGAAGCACTCGAAAACGGCCGATCTGCTGAGGTAATTCCACACCATCGCTGTCGCTTGGCGGTGCCGCGCCATCTGACGGTCTTCGGTCAGTCGGGAACTGGGCGACCGCCGGGCGGACCAGGGGGCTTTCGAACACGCTGCCGGAGTCCCGCAGCTGCTCGTCGCAGGCCAGCAGGCTTTCCACTTCCTGGCGGAGGACCACGTTACCGTGGCAGGCAGCCTCAAGAAACGCGGGTCGGTCTTGCAGCGGCAGATCGGCGGCCCGGTGAAAGAGCGATTCGGCCGGATCGGTCACGTGCCACCCCCTGGCCGACTCAGTCACGAATCTCGCGGGCCAGCCAGGCGCGCGCGAACCGCCACTCGCGTTTGACGGTACTGACCGATGTTCCGACGACTGCGGCGGCTTCTTCGAGGGTCAGTCCGGCGTAGTAGCGGAGCATGACGATCTCGGCGAGATGCGGTTTCGTTACCTGGAGTTTTTGGATCGCCTCATCCAGCGCCAGTAGATCGGCCGTTGGGGGCGCGATGACGGCTAGTCCTTCGCTCATCTCGATGCGCGAGTGAGCACCTCCGTGCTTCCGAGTGGCTTTGCGGCGAGCCTGCTCGATGAGTATCTCGCGCATGGCCTGTGCCGCTGCGCCAAAGAAGTGCCGCCGATCGTCCCAGCCGGGATCTTGGTGGCGCACCAGGCGCAGATAAGCCTCATGAACCAGCGCCGTGGGTTGCAGGGTCTGTCCGGGTCGCAAGCGACCGGACAGCACCGCCGCCAAGCGGCGCAACTCGGTATAGACGCCCGGCAGGATATCCGCCGCTGCGTGCCTGGTTGCAGGGAGCGTCTCGGAACATCGTTCAGGCATCGCACCACCTGGTTCGGCCGTCCGGCAGTTTTCCTTGCGAAAATTCTGACCCTGTTTGGAAGTGATTCTCAGATGTTGGGACAGAGCAAACAAGTAATTCTTGTAAGATTCTCTGGAGATCGTCATGACACACCGCTGGCTGCGCAGGTTAGTCGCCCGTACTGCCCCTCGCAAACACCTCTCGCGCCTCGCCCGGTTCGGGTTCGAGACGCTCGAAACTCGCCGAGTTCTCGCAACCTTTGTCGTCACCAGTGGAGATGACAGCGGTTCAGGTTCGTTGCGCGAGGCCGTGGCGCTAGCTAATGCCGACGCCGCCCATGACACGATCGAGTTCGCTGGCGTTACGGACGTCTCTCTCACCTCCGGCCAACTCGAATTGAACAGCGACGTGACGATTGCCGGCCCCGACGGGGGAACGGTGACGATTGCCCGCAGTACGGCCGTGGGGACTCCCGAATTCCGAATATTTCAAACTGGCTTAGGTACGACAGTGGAATTGGCGAATCTGACGCTTACCGGGGGACGAGCCGACTTCGGAGGCGGAGTCCGCTCGAGTGGTCCCCTGACGATCACGTCCTGCGTATTGACGGGAAACTCCGCCTTAATGGATGGCGGAGCGGTCGTGGGCGGCACGGTGCAGATCATATCCAGCACCATTTCTGGCAATTCGGCGGGCCGCGACGGCGGCGGAATTTTTCACACTGCTTTCGCGACGGACGTGGTCTCGAGCACCATTTCCGACAATTCGGCTGGACGGAACGGTGGAGGAATCTTCGTCCTCCATAATTCGGTCGACGTCACGTCCAGTACGCTCTCCGGAAACACTGCCGCTCGTGGCGCCGGGATCTACGTCAATAACGATTCTGGCGATCTGTGGATCACCCTCAGCACACTCGACGCCAATGCGGCCACGAGAGAGGGGGGTGGGATTTTCCTCGACGCCGGCATGGCGAACGTGAGCGCCACCACGCTGTCCGGCAATTCGGCCGTAGTCAGTGGCGGCGGAATCGCCATCTATGGCCTCGGAACGGCCAAGTTCACGAACTGCACCCTGTCGCACAACTCCGTTGGGTTCAACGGCGGTGCGATGTACATCAATGGGGGCACGGGAAATCTTGTGTCGAGCACCGTGTCGGGCAACTCGGCTCGTTTTGGAGGCGGCATCGCTACCGCCCACACGCTGATCGTCTTATCCACGACCATCTCCGGCAATTCAGCAACCGACGGCGGAGGTGGGATTAATGGCATCTTCGGCTCTGTGACCCTGAACAATACTCTGATTGCGAACAGCACGGGTGGCGACCTTGCTTCGAATCCCCTGGTATCGTTTTCTTTTAGTGGCTCGGGCAACCTCGTCGAGGATGGCAGCGGCGGGAGCGGACTGGGAAAAATCATCGGCGACCCGAATCTAGGTCCATTGGCCGACAATGGTGGCTACACTCGGACCCATTTGCCGCTTCCCGGAAGTATTGCCATTGACGCCGGAATCGATGTCCCGAACGGGCCTTTTCTCGATCAACGCGGTTTCAACCGCCACGTTCGTACCATCGACATTGGTTCTGTCGAAAGACAGCAAGTGATGCTCACGTCGTCAACCGACACGACAGTCCCCGGCTTGCCCGTGACCTACACGGCGATCGTGCCGTTCACGGTCTCGAGCCCAGCCGGAATGGTCACGTTCCATGACGGAACCACCGTGCTGGGCGCCGTGCCCGTCAGCGCTGGGATGGCATCGCTGACTGTCACGTTTGAGGACCAGGGCACGAAGGTCATTCGAGCCAGCTACGCCGGTACGGACACGGGTGAAGTCACCACATCGGTAGTTCCGGCGGCCCTGCTGCCTGACCCGTTGCACCCTGACGAAATGGCACTTTTCGTCGGTGGCACACCCGGATCCGATGTGATCGGAGTGGACCGCCACGGCCACAACCGATATGCCGTCGGCATCGTCAGCGTACGTCCTGGCTCGTGGTGGCCTTCCCTGTGGGGAGGTGTCTTCGAAGGCCCGGTGCGTCGAGTCGTGGTCTACGGGGGGGACGGCAACGATGGAATCCTCGTGGATAAGAACTTGAAGGCCGACGCTTGGCTTTATGGGGGCGACGGCCATGATGTCCTGATCGGCGGTGGAGGAAGCGATGTGTTGCTGGGCGGCGCCGGCAACGACGTGCTGACGGCGCGTGGCGATCGCGACGTATTGATCGGCGGTGCGGGTGCAGATGCCCTGTTCGGCGGCGCGGACGGCGACCTGCTGATCGCTGGCACGACGGCTTTCGACGCGGATGAGCTTGCCCTGCACAGTATCCAGCAGGAATGGGCATCGGCCCGGGATTTTCAAACGCGGGTGAGCAATCTCCGTGGTCTGGGGAATGGTCCGCGGGCGAACGGCACCAACTACCTGAAGGTGTCTGGCGCCGAAGCGACCGTGTTCAACGACAGCTCGAAGGACGAACTCCAGGGTGGCAGCGGACGTGATTGGTTCTTCGCCAATCGGGCCGGAAGCGGCTTGCTGGATAAAATCCTCGGGCTGAAGGCAAGTGATGCGGTCGAGGAGCTGCCGTAATGGCGCGCCAAGACCGCCGATTCGTGGCCGCCCAACGTCTTTATCCCCCGTGAGTGGTCCGTCGCCCTGTGTTTTCGGGATCCGCCGGGCCATGGCCGATGCGAGGTTTCGATGCAGGACTTGCACCGAGACTCGTGTGTGGCTCTGGCACTTGGTGTGAGCTATTCTTTTCCCCCAGGATGAGCAATCCGGTCGATGCTCCAACCTGGAGGTAACCATGTCGCGTTTTCCAAGACGTGTGCCGACAAGGGTGTTGCTGCTTCTCGTCGTGGCTAGTTGCCTGGCCCCACAACGGGTTGCACGCGCCGCGGACAGGCCCAACGTCCTGATGATCGCCGTGGATGACATGAACGACTGGGTCGGCTGCCTCGGCGGGCACCCGGATGTGAGAACTCCGCATATCGACCGGCTGGCAGCCCAGGGTGTGTTGTTTGCCAACGCTCACTGCGCCGCGCCGGTCTGTAATCCGTCGCGAGTAGCGATACTGACGGGGCGCCGACCGGGAACGACGGGGATTTACGACAACCGTGTCGTCTGGCATGAAGCACTTCCCGGCGTGCTGACCATCGCGCGCCATTTCCGAGATAACGGGTATTGCGTGGTCGGTGGAGGAAAAGTCAGCCATCACATGCCTCGTTTCAATCGACGCGGCGACTGGGACGAGTACTTTGACCAGGTCTTCGATGGACCTTATCAGGATCAACTCGCGCGCGGCCTGGATGTCAGTCGCTTTGAGTGGCCCACGGGTTTTCCGCTGAACCAGATTCCCGCGGTAAAGGCACTGTCAAAGCCGCCCAGGAATCCTCTGGAGTTCGACTGGGGCGCCTGGGATCAGACCGATCTGGAAATGGGTGACGGTCGAATGGTCGAGTGGGCCGTCCGCTTTCTGAAAGGAAAGCATGAACGGCCATTCTTCCTGGCAGCCGGAATCTTTCGACCGCACCTGCCGTTCTACGCACCGAGGAAGTACTTCGACACATATCCGGCGGACCGGATCACGATGCCGCTTCTCAAGGCAGACGACCTGGATGACCTGCCGGAGGCAGGGAAGCGAATGGCGCAGGACCGGAGAGAGGATTATGACCTGGTCCTGCGGGAAGGGAAGTACCGCGATCTGGTGCAAGCCTATCTGGCCGGTATTGCATTCGCCGATGCGCTCGTCGGCCAGTTGCTTGACGCCCTGCGGGATTCGGGACAGGCGGGCAACACGATCGTCGTATTCTGGTCGGACCATGGCTGGCACCTCGGCGAGAAGCAGCACCTGCACAAGTTCACGCTCTGGGAGCGGTCGACACACGTCCCATTCATTGTCGTCGCCCCCCAGGTCACTGCTCCCTGTAGCATATGCTCGCGTCCAGTCGGCTTGATCGATTTGTTTCCGACATTGAACGAGCTCTGCGCGCTACCGCGCGTCGACGCGCTGGATGGAATCAGTCTGGTGCCACTCTTGAAGGAGCCGGCACGAGAGTGGGAACGGCCTGCCTTGACGACGCACGGCCCGGGAAATCATGCACTCCGTACGGACCGCTGGCGCTACATTCGCTATGCGAATGGCGACGAGGAACTATACGATCACGTGAACGACCCGCATGAATGGAACAATCTGGCGGACCGGGTGGAGCTCCGGGACGTCAAGTCGGTTCTGGCAGGCCGGCTGCCCAAGTCCGATGCGCCGACACTTTCGCGCACGGCCGGACGCAAGCAGGGGAAGACGACAGAGTAAAACCCGCATGCATCACAGTTCTCTAGATTGATGCCATGGACTCTGCCAGGAGTCTGATTGCTGCCTCCTTTCTCAGTGACGGAGCGAAATAGAGATTTCAGCAGATCCTGGATGACAACACGAACGTGTTGAAGGGTTAATACGAGCCGACGGTTCATCGGGCACCGGACCAGGAGGCGTCGGGCGTCTCACGACGCCCGAGCACCCGGAGTGTCTGCCGACTATAAC
>JBFWYF010000362.1:0-7122 GCA_050186685.1 Pirellulaceae bacterium | reverse complement strand
CTTGAGAGAAAGCGAATCGGCGACACTGCGGATCATCAGCGTTTTGGCGAGTCCCGGAACGCCAACCAGGAGACAATGGCCGCGTGCGAACAGCGCAGTCAGCAGCTGGTCGATTACATCCTGCTGGCCGACGATGACGTGCGCCAGTTCGGACTTAATGCGACGAGCGGCGTCGTGAAGTTTCTGTACCGCCACCAGGTCATCGGCGTTATCCATGAATCAGGCCTGCTTTCTCGCACGGTAGGAACCTGGTGACTCGGGGCTTAGGGGCGGTCCATCGCGGACGACAGTGCCGACGGGTGCTTCGGCAGCTGCCCTGGCTCGCCTTCGTTGCCGGACGGCACCACGCTCGGAAACACCCACAGCCGGTCGGCGCCGGCAATCACCAACTTGTCCCTGGCCAGCACCAGGTTTCCGCCCGTCGCCCCCCAGGGCGTGAGCAGGATTTCGTCCTGCGGTACCGGCATAGCCCCCGTTTGACCCGCATCGGCTTCGAAGACCAGGATAGAATCCCGCGTCGGCCAGTATACGTGTTGACCGGCCAGCACGCCGCGCCCGTAACCGCGTGGTTCCGGCCGAGCGAAACCGGCTCCCGCCAGGAATGCGGACGGATACTGCCCAAGCACCTGGCCGCTCCACGGATCGAACCAGTACAGGCATTCGCCACTCGCTACAAGATTATTGGCGATTACTCCCAAGAGGTGAACAATATCGCTGCCGACTTCCGCCCGTGTGGCCCAGACCGGCATCCCATTGGTGGCGTCCAAGGCGACGAGCCGATCACAGTCGGTGGGGGCCACCAGCACCAGTCCCCGATAAAGCACACACGGATTCATATCCCTGAGAAAATGGAGATCATTGTGATCCCGTTGCGGAGCGTGATTGCCGCGGCGCGGATACGACGTGAGCCAGAGGAAATGCCCGTCTTCCGCACCCAGTGCCGCGATGGCGCCCTGATTCGTGTTGCAATACACCACGTCGTGTTCGACCGTGAGCAGATTCTGCGCCAACAGGCTCAAGCTGTCGTCAAAAGGCGGTTCGGAGGCGCAGACCATGCGTCGCCAGAGGACGCGCCCGTCTGACAAGTCCAGTGCCGCGACATGGGTCTCCAATCGCAACGGTCCCCGCCGAATGGCCGTGACGAACGCCTTGCGGCCGTCGCTGACCGGAGCTCCGGCGAAGGTCCAGTCTTCTCCCCAGAGCGGTGCGGCCAGTGGTACGCTCCAGATCAGTTTTCCTTCTGCGGCCAGATCCAGCGCGTCGATGCGGGCTGGCATCGCCTGTCGTTCCCGCACGGCGGGGGCCAGCGCCAACGGAATCCCCGCGCGCAGGAGCAACCGATCCGCGACGGCCGTCAGCGAAAAACGGGCCACACCGACCGTCGGCCGGTGGGAAACGGCCGCAAGGCGGTCCCAATCCGGCGATGCGACAGGAAACACGACTCGTCCCGTGTCGAGCTCGAATGCGACGACTTCGCCCCGATGCGGTCCCTCCTGCAGGATCAACCGTTCCCCTACCACTACGGGGAAATACGGCAGGATCCCCTCCTCATCTTCCGCCACCCGCAGTTGCGGCGGGCGAAGGGTTTCGTCCCGCGAAGCTCGCCGCTGGAGAGGTACCGTCCACGCGGGTTCCGAGGTCACGGCAATCGGGGACTCCCCCACAAACTGCCGCGAAGGTCGCCCACCCCAGGTGGACCAATCGAGATCGGTGGCCGGGTGCCTCGCCGATTGGGCCTCGGCCAGGGATGCGTTGAGCAAATCCACCCAGGTGCCGCTGCGGCCGGCCAGTTGGCCCGTCGCATCCGGCGCGGCAAGACGCAGCAGTTCGATCTCCACGGCCGCTCGCTCGAAGTTGCCCTCGTGGATCGAGACTAGCGCCAGACGGGCCTGCGCAGCGGGCAGCGGCAGGTCCGAATCGGGGTAGGCGCCGCCTGGGCCTGTTTCCACTCCGCCCAGCCACGCCAACAGCTCGTCCGCCATCCGCGTGAGGTCGAGCCCGCGCAGTGGCAACCACATGGCCTGCCCGGACGCCAGCCGCAGGTGCGGGTCGTCGTTTTGCGGAAATCGCAGCAGCGGCGAAATCCGCTCCCAGTGGCGGCGGGCCCCGTTGAAGTCGCCCCGTTCGAGCGCCCGCTCGCCTAACCGCCAGAGCGCCTCGTCTCCCCCGGAACTCAAGAAGGCTTCCGCCACGATGCGGCGCAGCAGAACCTCGGCCTCTCCCGGAGCCACGTCGGCCTCGGCCAACCAGCGCGCCGCCGCCGCGTCGATCCGACGCCGATAGGCGGTAAAGAATTCCGGTGCGATTCGCGCCAGCTTGGCAATCTGCTGCGTGCAATACTCCCGCGCGGGGACATATCGCTGAAATCCCGGTGCCACGGTCCCGTCGGTCAATGGTACCAGCCGCTCACCTTGAACGTCCGCCACTCGCCCCAACAGTTCGATCGCCGCCTCGAACTCGCCGCTCTGGATCTGACCGGCTGCGCGCGCCAGCAACCGCCGCTCCTCGCCCGGCAATTCGTCGACCCGTGCCGGGGCCAATGCGGATGCGGCGACAGACTCCGGCGGCACCGTCTGCGCCTCCGCGCATACGATTCCAACGCAACCCAGCAGCCCCACACCGGCCAGGACCCGCCGCCACGCCGTCAACCAGTCGCTGCGGATCATGACCGCCCATGCCCTTCGAGCAGCCGCCCGGTATAGAACAGCGTGGCTCCAAATACGAGCATCAAGAGCATGTCCTTCAGCCCAAATGGCAGGCCCCAGTCCTTGACCAGTTCCAGAGCCATAGCCAACGGCAAGATGATCAACCCTGCGATCTGAAGTAAGCGTCCTAGCCATCTCATGGTGTCCATCCTATCAGCCGCAGCCCCTTTCGCCAGAAAGGGGGCGCGCAGGAAGTCGCTCCAGCCAGGACGGGGTCGCGAAGCGAGAGGCGCAGATGGCCGCCGGGGACCGGCGGGCCACTCTCGCAGCCCCTTTCGCCAGAAAGGGGTAGATCGGCGGAGGACGTGGCTGCTGGACAAGTCTCGGGCGGCAGTCCACGATAGGGAACCCCTTTTCTCGAGGCCTTTCCTGATGCCCCGCTGGTATCTGTTGCCGGACGACGACGCAGACCGAGAGTTGGTCGAGCAGACCCATCCACCGGACTGGGCGAATCCCAAACCGGTGGACCGTTACAACCTGGTGGTGGTGGGAGCGGGCACGGCGGGGCTGGTGACGGCGGCCGGAGCCGCCGGTCTGGGCGCAAAAGTGGCGCTTGTCGAACGTGGTCTGATGGGCGGTGATTGCCTGAACTTCGGCTGTGTTCCGTCCAAGGCGTTGATCCGGGCGGCCCGCACGGCGGCGCTGCTGCGACGTGCGGCGGAGTACGGCGTGCGAGGCGGCGAACCGCCGGTGTTCGATTTCGAGGCGGCCATGCAGCGGATGCGGCGCTTGCGGGCCCGGCTGAGTCCGCACGACTCGGCCCGCCGTTTTCGCGAACTTGGAGTCGACGTGTTTTTCGGCCAGGGACGTTTCCTGGACTCCAGTACGCTCGATGTCGACGGCACTCGGCTCTCATTCCATTCGGCGGTCATCGCTACGGGGGCCCGGGCTGCAGTCCCCAACATACCGGGGCTCGACACGGTGCCTTTCCTGACCAACGAGACCGTATTCAACCTGACCCGTCTTCCCCGACGGCTGGGGGTCGTGGGCGCGGGACCCATTGGCTGCGAGCTTGCCCAGGCCTTTGCGCAGTTCGGCTCGCAGGTGCTGCTCGTCGAAAGCCAGCACGGCGTCCTGCCTCGCGACGATCGAGAAGGGGCGGAGGTGGTACGCGATGCGATGCAGCGCGACGGCGTACAGCTGTTATGTTGCGGCCGCAGTCTAACCGTGCAGCCCAATGCCGGCGGAATTCAGCTGATCGTTGAGTCGCACGGTCGGCTGTGGCAGGAACACGTGGATCAGCTGCTGGTGGCCACCGGGCGGACACCGAACCTTGACGAATTGAACCTCACAGCGGTCGGTGTGGAGAGCAGTCCGCGGGGAGTGCAGGTGAACGAGCGGCTGCAGACGACGAACGCTCGCATCTTTGCCGCCGGCGATGTCTGTTCGCTCTATCCCTTCACCCACGCCGCCGACGCCCAGGCCCGGATCGTCATTCAAAATTCGTTGTTTCGCGGCCGTAAACGTTGGACGTCGCTGGTGATTCCCTGGTGTACCTATACGACCCCGGAGCTCGCTCATGTCGGACTGAACGAACAGCAAGCGGCGGAGCAACAATTCCCGCTCGATACCTATGTCCAGCCCTGGTCCAAGTCGGACCGGGCGATCCTCGACGGCGAAGAGGAAGGTTTTGTCAAAGTTCACGTCCGCCGAGGAACGGACCGGCTGGTGGGCGCCACGATTGTGGCCCATCACGCGGGGGACTTGATTTCGGAACTGACTTCGGGGCTGGTCCACCGGCGAGGGCTCCGGCAGATAGGCCGCACGATTCATCCCTATCCGACCTACGGCGACGCTCTCGCCAAACTGGCGGATCAGTACAATCGGACGCGTCTGACGCCGATGGTCCGGTTCCTGTTTCGGCATTGGCTGGCGTGGCATCGTCGGTGAGCGGGACCGTACCTCCACCGGTCAGGCAAGATAAGCCGACGAGGTCTCCCGGCGATAGCTGGGCGGTCGACTGCGATGGGACGCGCCTGGTTTGCGGATAAGTTCGACGGGAAGGAGGGGCTGGGGCCGAAGTCGAGCCCTCGGCCGGTCTGCGCGTGGGGATCGCTCGGCGAAGTGCCGATGATGCTTCTAACGATAAGGAGAATTCCCCATGCGCAAGTTCGTATTGTTTATGCTGGCCCTGCTGATGCTTCCCTCGTGGACCACGGAAGCCGGGAAGAAACACGGTCAGCACCTGCAGGAATTGAATCACAAGATGCGAATGAAGAAAGCTGCTAAGCAGGATCCGGGCGCGAAGAAATCGCTGCTGAAGCGGCATCACGGCTGATCGGGGCGGATGCGAACCGCGTCGGGTGCTTAGCACCGTTCGGCCGGTCCTGAGTTGGTCGTGGCGAGTATGCGCAGGAACTCGCGCATCCATTGCCAGCCATCCAGGGCCCCGCGCGCTGTGATGATCCGGCCGTCCACGACGACCGGCGCGTCGACATAGGTGGCCCCACAGACTTCGGCGTCGAAGCGGCACTTGGGGACCGTGGTGATCCTCTTGCCCGCGATGACTCCCGCCATCGCGAGCACTTCGATGCCGTGGCACACCGAGCCGACGGGTCTGCCAGCCTCGACCAGCCACCGGACTGCGGCCCGCAAATGTTCGTCATAGCGGATGTACTCGGGGGCCCGACCGCCGCTGATCAGCATCCCGGCGTACTCGGCGGGCCGCAGGTCGCGAAAGGCAATGTCCGACTGCATTTGATAGCCCGGCGTTTCACGCGTAATGTCCCAGCCCTCCGGCCGCTCGTGCTGCACCAGCGAGTACGTGCGGACGTCGGGTGCGGCCACCACGACCTGATAACCCGCCTCTTGGATCCGCATCCACGGATAAAGGGTATCGGTGATCTCGGCGGCATCGCCGATGACGAGCGCAATCTTGATCGGGGACTCGGTCGCCCCGTCGGTACGGATCGCGGTGCGTTCAGTCTTCACGGCTTCGTTCCCGGTGCGTCGAGGTACAAACATCGACGACAAAGTGTACCGCTGCGCCGAGGTATCTCGGCATAGGGGGGGAGCGATGCGCGGAACGCCGCCAGGTCCCGGGAATTCGTCTCCGCGTTGCCCATTTGTGGCTCGGGCCGAGCGGACCACTTTCGACGGACCACTCTCGGCGGGCCAATCTCGGCGGCTTGACCGCGTAACGCACCAGGGAATAATTGGCCGACCGATTCAACCCGGAGGTGTGGCGATGCCCAAATTGACCGTCGAAGGTGTCGGGGAGTTCGAGGTACCGGCCGGCAAGCGTTTGGTGCTGGCCCTGGAGAAAGATGCTGGCATCGATCAGCTGCATGCCTGCGGCGGGCATGCGCGCTGTACCACGTGCCGTGTCGAGTTCACCGAGGGAGAGCCACAGCGGATGACAGTGGCCGAGCGAGATGTGCTCGCCGCTCGAGGGCTATCCGGCGTGCGGCTGAGTTGCCAGATCGCGTGCGAGGAAGACATGAGCGTGCGGGCGATCAGCCGGCTGGCAGGCAGCGGCCGCAAGGACGCGGGACATCCGGTCGCCGAGTCCATTGAGCCGCCGCCCCAGTGGATTGAGACTTAGGATTCGTCTTAAAGCCCGCGTGACGAATCGGGAAGCCGTTCCCCAAGTCCCCTCTCCCGGTACCCCGGGAGAGGGCCAGGGTCAGTCCTCGAAGTGCAGTGTTCATTTCGAGCAGCACGGGCAGGGGATGGCAACCTTCTGCGGCACCATCTTGCAGACGCAGACTTCAACTTCCTTCTCGACTTCGTACGGCACGCACTCGGTGTAGGTTTCGATTTTCTCTTCCGGGACTTCCTCGCAGATCGTCACCGGTACGCTCTTGGTGCGCACTTCCGGCACGACGGTCTGGCAGCGGTCGATCACCGTTTTCATTTCCTTCTTGGTTTCCCAGACTTTGACCTGGCGGGTCTGTTCGACTTCGGCACAAGCGTCGACTTCGCACTCGTAGGTTTCTTCGACACAGACGTTGCGATTGCAGGTGACGGTGATCTGCTTCTCGACACCACACTCGCAGATTGTCCGCGTTTCCGTGACGGGCACGCAGCGGGTGACGGTCCGCGTCTTCATCACTTTGTCTTTGACGGGGACCTGGATCGTGTATTTCTGTTCGACCGTCTTGCAGACGGGGGTGCAGATCTCGATTTCCCGCTTGGTCTCGACGGTCTTGGGCACATAGACGGTCGTTTTGATCACGCCTTCCTTGGTAACGGGGACCTTCTTGTAGACGATGCACTTGCGGACGCGCTGTTCTTCGCGATAGTGCGTCTCTTTGCAGATCCGCTTCTCGGTGGTCCAGGTGGGAACGTAAATGGTCCCTTCGACACAGGGTTGCCCGCTTTCCGGGCAGACCGTTTCGTTGCCGCTCCCTGTGCCGGCCACGGCGGATTTGAGCTGGATCCAGTAAGTGATCTGCGGGGATGTGAGAGACGACAT
>JBFWYF010000361.1:0-7129 GCA_050186685.1 Pirellulaceae bacterium | reverse complement strand
CGGCTCGGTCGGATCGGGCTGGATCTGGCGTGCCTCTTCCGCGGCGCCGGTCATGGGGACAAACAGTGTCGGTTGCAGCGCCTCGGCGATCAGTTCCCCATTCTTCTTACGCATAAGGTACAGCGTCTGCTGGTACCGCTCGCCGACGGGGATGACCATGAGTCCCCCTTCGCGCAGCTGGTCGATCAGCGGCTGCGGGGGTTTTTCCGGCGAGCAGGTCACGATGATCTTGTCGAAGGGCGCGTGTTCCGGCCAGCCTTGGAATCCGTCGCCAACTTTGACGAAGACATTCGCATAGTTCAGCCGCTTCAGGGTTTGAGCCGCCTTCAGTCCCAGGGCTTCGACGATTTCGATGGTGCGGACTTCGGCCACGAGCGGGCTGAGCACGGCCGCCTGATAACCGCTTCCCGTGCCGATTTCCAGGACGCGATCGGTCGGTTGCGGGTCAAGCGATTGCGTCATGTAGGCCACGATGAATGGCGAGGAGATGGTCTGGTTACTGCCGATGGGCAGGGCCATGTCAAAGTAGGCCTGCGAGCGGTAGGCGGCATCGACGAACTCGTGGCGGGGCGTCGCGCGCATCGCGCGGACGACGCGAGGGTCTTTGACGCCCGTGCCGACGACCGACTCGTCGACCATGCGCTGGCGGGCGGAGTCATAACTGCTGGTTGGCTGGGCGGCCGCTCGCGGGGGGAGCGGCACACCGGTCAGGGGAAGCAGCAGGAGCAGGGGCAGCCAACGGCGGATGAAAGGCGCGGGCATGGGGACGAGACCTGGGCGGCGGGAAGGGAACAGAACGGCGACGCGACCCCACCATTGTGCACTGGGCACCGCGAGGACGCGAGAGGCACCGGACAGGGATGTTCCAGCACGCGTCCGCTGGCGGGGGCTTGTCAGGCCGGACCGCCTTTGAAAGACTTCAGGCCTTCCGGAAATGGTTCCCCTCCCCCCTCGCGGCGTATCGATCTATGAAAACGAATCCAGTTAAGCAGAAACTACGTAGCGGACAACCATCTTTTGGAACGTGGTTGTCGCTGGGCGACCTGTACGCGACACGCGTGCTGGCACGCATGGGATTCGACTGGCTGACGCTCGACATCGAGCATTCGGCCATCGACTGGTCGCGGGCCACGACGATTTTCGCGGCCATCGCCGATGCGGGTTGCGTGCCACTGGCGCGTGTGCCGGAGGGGACACACCACTACATCAAACGGGTGCTCGACGCGGGAGCCTGGGGCATCGTGGTGCCGATGGTGGACACGGTCGAGCAGGCCCGGGTGGCGATTGCCGCGGCCAAGTATCCACCCGTCGGAAACCGCAGCGTGGGAGGTGGAATGCACTCGATGAACTTCCAGGCGTCGGCCGGTGAGTACTACGAACGCGCCAACGACGAGATTCTGGTCGTGCTGCAGACCGAAAGCCCACAGGGGGTCGAGAACGCCGAGGCCATCTACCGGCTGCCGGGGTGCGACGCGATCTTTATCGGCCCCAACGATCTGCGATTCCAGATGCGGGCCCCGGATGGCACGTTTCCCACCGCCGCTCAGCTCGAGGCCCTGATCCAGCGGGTGATTGAGGTGGGCAAGAAGGTCGGCACGCCGACCGGCATCCATGCGATGGACCCGGATTCCGCGCTGGAACGCGCTCGCCAGGGCATGCAGTTCATCGCGATTGGCAGCGATCTGCGGATGATGAGCCAGCGGGGACAGGAGATCCTCCGCAAAGTCAGGCCGGATCTGTCGGACAAAGACCTCGCGCGTTACTAGAGCGTCTCCTCGATTCCCGCTCGATTCCATGCGGGTGCGCGCCACCAGGGCTCGGAAGCAGGGTCGGACATACTATGGCGGTCTATCTACTCGGGACATTGGACACGAAAGGCGCGGAAGTCGCCTTCGTGCGGGATCGGTTGCACGAACTGGCCGTCGAGGTCGTCGTGGTCGATTGCGGATGCCTGGGCACGCCGTCGATTTTAGCGGATGTTCCACGAGCCGACGTCTTTCGGGCCGCGGGCGTCGAACTCTTGGACTGCGTCGTGCGCGGAGACCGCGGCGAGGCCGTCACCTGGGCGGCGCGGGGGGCGGAACGGATCGTCCAGGACGCATACGCCCAAGGGGTCCTCGAAGGAGTGTTCGGGCTGGGCGGTTCGGCAGGCAGTTCGATCAGCTCGGCGGCCATGCGCAGCTTGCCGATCGGGGTGCCCAAGGTCCTGGTAAGCACCATGGCATCTGGCCAGGTCCGACCCTATGTCGGCGATAAGGACATCCTGCTGCTGAACTCGATCGTCGACATTGCGGGCATCAACCGTGTGAGTCGCCGCATTTTCGCCGAAGCGGCCGCGGCGATGGCCGGCATGGTCCGTTTCCATTCGAGCGGCAGCGATGACGACCGCCCGTTGATTGCGGCGAGCATGTTTGGCGTGACGACGCCGTGCGTGCAGCGGGCTCGGGAGGTGCTGGAGGCCGCCGGATACGAGGTGCTGGTGTTCCACGCCACGGGGAGTGGCGGCCAGGCGATGGAGTCGTTGATCCGAGATGGCCTCGTCAGCGGCGTACTGGATGTGACAACCACCGAGCTGGCCGATGAGTTAGTCGGGGGAGTTCTGACGGCGGGACCCGCGCGGCTGACGGCCGCCGCCGCGGCCGGCGTCCCCCAGGTCGTCTCGGTCGGAGCGCTGGACATGGTCAATTTCCGCGAACGGCCCACCGTGCCGGAAGCGTTTCGCAGCCGCCAGTTTCATGTGCATAACCCGACCATTACGCTGATGCGGACGACGTCGGCCGAGAACGCCCAGTTAGGCGAAGAAATCGCGCGCAAAGTCGGAGCTGCCCGCGGCCCCGCGTCGATCCTGCTGCCACTCCAGGGCGTCTCGGCGCTGGATTGCGCCGGCCAGCCGTTCGATGACCCGGTGGCGCGTACGGCCTTGTTCAACGCGATCCGCGGGCACGCGCCCCCCCTCGACGTGCGAGAATACGATTTACACATTAACGATCCCGCTTTCGCGGAGGCCTGTGCGGCGAGACTACTGGAGCTGATCGCCGCACATCCTCCCTTGTTGGCACGGTAACGCCTCATGGCACGATTTCCACGGGCGGTGACCCTCGAGCGGTTGCGAGACAAGGTGTCGCGAGGCCAGCCGATTATCGGCGGAGGGGCCGGAACGGGCATCAGCGCCAAGATGTCCGAAGTGGGCGGCATCGACCTGCTGGTCATCTACAATTCGGGCAAATTCCGGATGGCGGGGCGAGGGTCGTTGTCGGGACTCATGCCGTATGGCGATGCGAACGCGATTGTCCTGGACATGGCTCGCGAAGTGCTGCCCGTCGTCGCCCACACCCCGGTACTGGCCGGCGTCTGCGGGACCGATCCGTTTCGTATCATGCGCCAATTCCTCCGCGAGATCGACACCGCGGGGTTTTCGGGGGTCCAGAATTTCCCCACCGTCGGCCTGATCGATGGCCAGTTCCGCCAGAATCTGGAAGAAACGGGCATGGGATTCGGCCTGGAAGTTGACATGATCGCGGCCGCCCACGACTTGGACTTGCTGACTACGCCCTATTGTTTCAATCCGGACGAAGCGGAGGCCATGGCCCGGGCGGGAGCCGACATCCTGATTCCCCATATGGGGCTGACGACCAAGGGGTCGATTGGCGCTGCCACTGCCGTAGACCTGCCCGAGGCCGCGCGGCGGTGCCAGGCCATGCATGACGCCGCTCGCCGCGTGCGGGACGATATCCTCGTCTTGTGCCACGGTGGCCCCATCGCCGAGCCAGCCGACGCGCAGTTCATTCTGGACCACACGGAGGGCATTGTGGGGTTTTACGGTGCCAGCAGTATGGAACGCCTGCCGGTAGAGCCAGCGATTGCAAATCGCGTCCGGGAATTTTCCGCGATTCAATTCCGAACCGGCCGATAAAAGGAATCTTGCGCGCCGCACTGCCGCCCAAACGCGGCCCGCCGGCGCGTTGTGAGTCGCCCTGCCAGGCTTTACAATTTCGCCCGATTCTCTCATCGGATCCCCGCCCACCCTTCGCGGTGAGCTCACGCAGCCTTTTTCCTGTATTGGGAGCCAGTCAAGGAAGTCCGTATGGTGCAAGTTAACCTGAAAGAGCTGGTTGGAAAGCTGAATGATACCTGCAGACGGTCGCTCGAAGCGTCGGCGGGGCTTTGTCTGTCGCGTACGAACTACAACGTGGAAGTCGAGCATTGGCTCAGCAAGCTGCTGGAGGTTCCCAATACAGACCTGACCGCCATCCTGCGGCATTACGAGATCGACTCGTCGCGTGTCGCGGCAGACCTGATCCGTGCGATCGACCGTTTCAAGACGGGAAATGCTCGGCCACCGGCGTTGAGCCCTAGCCTGGTGGAATGGATTCGCTCGGCGTGGCTGATTTGTTCCGTCGATTTCGGGGAGCGGGCCGTGCGAACGGGGCATCTCTTGTGTGCCTTGCTGAGCGACGAGGCGCTGGCTCCGGCGATTGTCGCGAGCGTCAAGGACCTCGATCGCATCTCGGCGGATTCCCTCCGCAAGGAGCTGCCGGTGGTGGCAGCGAAGTCCGACGAGACCAGCCTGCCCTTGGAGACCGGAGCCGCCGCGGCTCCCGGCGCAGCGCCGGGCGCCAAGCCCGGAGGCCCCACGAAGACTCCCGGCCTGGACCAGTTCACCATCGACCTCACGGCGCGGGCCCGTGGTGGTCATATTGATCCCGTGCTGGGCCGCGACAACGAAATCCGGCAAGTCATCGATATCCTCATGCGGCGGCGGCAGAACAATCCGATCCTGACCGGCGAGGCCGGTGTGGGTAAGACGGCCGTGGCGGAAGGGTTTGCGCTCAAAGTCGCAAAAGGCGAGGTCCCGCCGTCATTGCAGAACGTCGCCATCCGCACCTTGGACCTCGGTCTCCTGCAGGCAGGTGCCGGGGTGAAGGGCGAGTTCGAGAATCGATTGAAGTCGGTGATCGACGAAGTGAAGGCTTCGCCCACGCCCATCATTCTGTTCATCGACGAAGCTCACACGCTGATCGGCGCCGG
Source organism: Pirellulaceae bacterium (assembly GCA_050186685.1). Classification (GTDB taxonomy): domain Bacteria; phylum Planctomycetota; class Planctomycetia; order Pirellulales; family Pirellulaceae; genus CAZFLF01. The sequence continues at coordinate 2,101 of JBFWYF010000361.1, read as the reverse complement.
TGGTTCGGCCGGACAAGGCGACGCGGCCAACCTGCTAAAACCGGCCCTCGCCCGCGGCGAACTCCGTACGATCGCGGCCACCACGTGGGCGGAATACAAGAAATACTTTGAAAAAGATGCCGCGCTCGCGCGGCGATTCCAGCTTGTCAAGGTCGAAGAACCGGACGAGAAGTCCGCAATCGAAATGATGCGCGGACTGGTCTCCACCCTGGAGAAGCATCACAAGGTCCGCATTCTCAATGAAGCAGTTGTCGACGCCGTCAAGCTGTCGAATCGCTACATCTCGGGCCGGCAACTGCCCGACAAGTCCGTCAGTCTGCTCGACACGACTTGTGCTCGAATCGGGCTCAGCCAGTCCGCACGGCCGCCCCAGATCGAGGACTGCGAACGGCGAATCGAACAGCTGGGCGTCGCCATCGACATTCTGCGGCGCGAAGAGGAAATGGGGGCCAGCCACGCTGAGCAGATCGCCGAAATGTCCGCGCTGAAGGTGAAAGCCGAGAGCGAGCTGCAGGAGCACATGCAGAGGTGGGAAAAGGAAAAGGAACTGGTCGGTCGTATTCGCGAGCTGGCGGATCAGCTCCAGGGGCGTCCGCCGGAAACGGCGGCCGCCGCGTCGGCTCCCGCCCAAGCAGCCACACCCGCCAAAGGCGCAGCAGCGAAACCTCCCGCCGGTTCGGCAAAAGGCACCGCACCCGCAGCCCCAACCCCAGTCACACCGCTGACGGAAGAACAGCGAACCCGACTGCGCGCCGATCTGAATGAGGCCGAAAAACAGCTGGTGCAAATCCAGGGTGAATCACCCCTGGTGCATGCCTGTGTCAATTCTCAGGCCATTGCGGAAACCGTTGCCGCCTGGACGGGCATCCCCGTCGGTCGCATGGTAGCCGACGAAATCAAGACGGTCCTGCAGTTGAAGGAACTGATGGAACAGTCGATCGTCGGCCAAACGCACGCGCTGGATCGAATCGCCCAGAGCATTCGCACCTCCCGTGCGAATCTGCGAGATCCCCGCACGCCCATCGGCGTGTTCCTGCTGGCCGGTACGAGCGGCGTCGGCAAGACAGAAACTGCGATCACCCTGTCTCAGCTGCTCTATGGCGGCGAGCAGAACATGACCGTGATCAACATGTCGGAGTTCAAGGAAGAACACAAGGTATCGCTGCTGATGGGTTCCCCTCCCGGCTATGTCGGCTATGGTGAAGGCGGTGTGTTGACCGAGGCCGTGCGAAGGAAACCGTACAGCGTCGTGCTGCTCGACGAAATGGAAAAGGCACATCCCGGCGTGCAGGACATCTTTTACCAGGTGTTCGATAAAGGGCAGATGAAGGACGGCGAAGGCCGGGACATCGACTTCAAGAACACTGTGATCATTATGACCACGAACGCCGGCACGGATTTCATCAAAAATCTGTGTTCCGATCCGGATACGGCCCCGGATCCAGACGGGTTTGTCCAGGCCATCTTTCCGGAGCTGCTGAAGACGTTCAAGCCTGCTTTTCTCGGGCGATTGACTGTCATCCCCTACTACCCGCTGTCCGACGAGGTCATGCGGAAGATCATTCAGCTGAAGCTGGGCAAAGTGGGACGCCGAGTACAAGAACACTATAAGGCTGCGTTCAGCTACACGCCGCAGCTCGTCGACGCCATTGCGAGCCGTTGCACGGAGGTCGACACAGGCGCCCGTAATGTCGATCACATTCTGACGCGCACCTTGTTGCCTCAAATGGCCGCCGAGTTCCTTGCTCGGCTCGCGGATGGAAAAGCTATCGCGGGAGTCGAGATTGCAGTCCAGGATGATGGAACGTTTCAATACAACATCCGCTGATGCCAATTCACCACGTTCGCGCCCGAATGGCCCACCGGCTGGTATGGCACTGGCTTCGCCCGTGCTTTCCCTGGCCCTAGGCCAGCCACCTCCCAGGTGGGCGACACGGGCGGAGCCACGGCCACTTACGGCGAAATGAATATTTGTCCGCAACATTTCACCCGAGGCCCCGAGAACGGAAGTGTCGGGACGAGAAACAAACAAGACAGTAAGACAGCAACAGACCAAGGAGACGAATCATGGCAGCTTTCATCAAGTTTGACGGTGTCGACG
>JBFWYF010000360.1:0-7137 GCA_050186685.1 Pirellulaceae bacterium | reverse complement strand
CCGGACCGGACTGAGGTGCTTTTGGGTGGGATGCTGTCATCGATCAAATTTGCGAACACGAAGAATGGTCGGCCCGGCGCTCCGACCAAGTACGCGAATTTCGACTTGGAAGATGTCGAAGGCATGGTGCGTTGCATACTGTGGCCGGACGATTTTGTGACGTTTGGTTCTCTCGTGCAGCCGGAAGCGATCCTCGTGTTGAAGGGAGTCGTCGACCGTCGAGGTGGCGGCGATGAAGTGAATCTTGTCGTCAACGAGCTGATTCCGTTAGACCAGCTGAGTGGCCGCTACACGACAGGCATCGTGGTGCGGCTGGACGAATCACAGGGGGCCGACCGCAAACTCATGCAGGTTCGAGAGATCGTGCGGGGCTATCCTGGCAACTGTGAGTTGCAGCTGCTGTTGAAGCTATGCGACGACACGCTGGTGCATTTGCGATCGCAGCGGATCCGGCTGGAGGTCTGTGCGGAGCTCAGTGGGCGGTTGGACGAGGTATTGGGGCCGGGCAACGTCCGCATGATCACGGCTCGGCCGACCGGCAATGGCGGCAGCCAGGGGGGCGGACATCGGCGTGGTCGGCGTCCGGGCGGCGGCTCGTCGGCGTAGGGGCGAGTTCATTGCTGTCACTGATGGCAAGCGACTTTTCGTTAAATGTCGGTTGGCGAAGAGTTTGTGCTGAAGTTGACGGCGCCGTGCGTCGATATTGGCTGCGATGCAACATTTGTGTCCAGTCGGAACGTCTCATCTTGGACGCAGTTGCCGGTGGATTTTTTCTCGGAGTGTTGAAGTAAGTCTTTCGCATTTCAGTCGTTAGGCTAAGTGGATCCGTTCTCTTTCGGAGATAGGTTCCGCGACCCACGTGGGGTGGGGAGTCGAGCGGTCTGGAGTACATCCTTCGGGTGTCAGCGAGCGCCGGTGGGAGCCGTTGCGCAAGGGCGTGATATTGACTCTAGTGCTTGTGCCATTTACATTTGGAGCACGTTGGCGCTAGGGATCAGAGGCTGCCGCGGATGTCGCCGTTTCTCCCGCAGGAGAGTTGAAACGTGACCAAGAAAGAGATCGTCAAGACGATTTCCGAAGAGATCGGGATGACGCAACTTCGGACGAAAGAGATCGTCCAGAAGACGTTTGACGCGATTGTGGAAACGCTCGTGCAGGATGGGCGAATTGAGCTCCGTAACTTCGGCGTATTCGAGGTGAAGAAGCGGGCTGCGCGCAAGGCGCGTAATCCGCGTACGGGCCAGCGAGTGGACGTACCGGAGAAATTCGTCGTAACGTTCAAGCCGGGCAAGGAGATGGAAGAAAAGGTGCGGCAGTTGGAGGAGCAAGCGGCGGCCCAACGTGCGGCGGCGGTGCAACTGGCGGCGGCAAAGGAACCGGCGGCAGTGGAGGCATCGGAGTCGGAAGACGCGGACGAGCCGGCGGCCACTTTGCGGTTTCCAACGCCCCAGCAGGAGACTTCGGGATCGTAAGTGAATCGCGGGTAGGGCCGGGCGAGCGTGTCTGGTCGGCGTCCGCGAGACGAAGGACGGGAGGAGTGGCTGGAGGGGTGCTGCCAGCCAGGGGCGGATTGGACTCATCATGCCCGGTCGTCGGGCGTATGGGGCTAGTCACCAAACGTAGATCGAACGTTGGCTGCGGAGGGAATTGCGGCCGGCTGACGTAGTCGCGTGCCGCGATTTCATCAGGGAGGATGTTTCATGCGTCGGTTTATCTTTGCGATCTTACTAGGTGCGGTACTCAGCTCAGCGGGCGGCTGTTTCTTGCCCATCTATTCGGGCGAGCCAGCCCGCCGCACGCAACAACTGATCTTCACGTCTGAGAATCTGCGTGATCTGATCGACATTTGGGAACGCGTGTGGTTTCTGGACCAGCCGGACCACATGAGCCCTGTGCGGGTGCATGGCGGCGTCATCTAGCACACGTTGGGAATGACGACGGCGGGCGGGAGCGTGGGATTACTGCGCCCGGGTGGTTGCGCCCGGGAGGTTGCGGTGGTTCGCATCACGGCAGTGCGGCATGTGGGTGCCGTCGGCCGAGACGCTTTCGGGCCACGTCGTTTGACCTATCGCTGCAGGCGAGGCCGCGGGGCAGTCGGGTCGCAATCCGTTGCGGCAGCGGTTCGCTGGTATGCGGGTACACGAGTGCAACACGGTTGACGGACGCGCGGACGCTCGGGCTGCAGAGACTGGGCGAGGACGCTCCGTGGGCTCGCCAGCGCTGTTTCATCCACATTGCCCCGTCTGTGCCTCGCCGTTAGATTACGGTCAGGTCGAATTCCTGGCTGATTTCGGCGATGTGGGTGAAGGAGAGTGGGCGCTGGTGAGCGGCACGGCGGTGGACTTGGGCGTGCGACTGGGGCGATTGAGTTTGCCCAACCCGGTGTTGGTCGCTTCGGGGACGTTCGGTTACGCGCGGGAGATGGAGCATGTGGTGGATATCGGCCGTTTGGGGGGTGTGATTCCCAAGACGGTCACCATGCTACCGCGCCCCGGCAATCCGCCGTGGCGCACGGTGGAGACGGCCAGTGGTCTGCTGAATTCGATTGGCCTGGACAATGATGGGTTGGACGCTTTTCTCGCGCATCATGTTCCTTATCTGGCATCGCTGCCAGTTCCCGTGATTGTGTCGATTGCCGGGCGGACGCGCGACGAATTTGTCGCGATGGCAGCCCGGCTGAGCGAGACGCCGGGGCTGGCGGGATTGGAATTGAATGTCTCGTGTCCCAATGTCTCGGGCGGGGTCGATTTCGGGACGGATCCAGGGTTGTGTGGCGACTTGATTGCGGCCACCCGGCGGTCGACGCATCTGCCGATTATTGCGAAGCTGACCCCGAATGTGACGCAGATCGCGACGATTGCCAAGGCGGCGGCGGATGGCGGGGCGGATGCGCTGTCGCTGATCAACACCGTGCTGGGGATGGCGGTCGACTGGCGACGACGCCGTCCGTTGCTGGGCAATGTGTTAGGTGGGCTGAGCGGACCGGCGATCAAACCGGTGGCGTTGCGATGTGTGTACCAGGTGGCACGCGCCGTCTCCATTCCCTTGATCGGAATTGGGGGGATTGCCACGATCGACGACGTGATGGAGTTTCTGGTGGCTGGAGCTACCGCGGTGCAGATAGGGACAGCGAATTACTATGACCCCACGGTCTCCACCCGGTTGGTGGGGCAGTTGCCTGCGGCGCTCGCGGAACTCGGCGCGACCCGTATCGACCAGGTAGTGGGAACTTTACAGACAGGACGGGGTTGAATCTTCGCGATGATGGCGTGCGGATCATGAGAGTACTTTCCGGCATTCAACCCACGGGGCGTTTTCACTGGGGCAACTACTTTGGCGCCATCCGGCAGTACATCGATCTGCAACATGCGGGCGAGGCCTACTATTTCGTAGCCAACTTGCACGCGCTGACGACAGTGCGTGAGCCGGAGGAGTTGCGATCCAACACGCTGGACGCGGTGATCGACCTGCTGGCGCTGGGACTCGATCCCGCAAAGGCGACGCTGTTCGTGCAATCGGATGTTCCGGAGGTCTCGGAGTTGAGCTGGTTGTTGATGACCCAGACGCCGATGGGCTTGCTCGAACGGTGCCACGCGTACAAAGACAAAAAGGCCAAGGGCCTGCCGGCGGATGCCGGGCTATTTACTTACCCGGTCCTGATGGCGGCGGACATCCTGGCCTACGACGCGGATGTGGTGCCGGTGGGCGAGGACCAGGTGCAGCACATTGAAGTCTGCCGGGACGTGGCTGGCGCGTTCAATCATCGGTTCGGTGAGGTGTTCGTGTTGCCCAAGGCCAAAGTGCTCGAACATGCTGCGCGGGTTCCCGGAGTGGACGGCGAGAAGATGTCCAAGAGCTATCAGAACACCATCGAAGTGTTCGAAGAGCCCAAGGCCATGCGCAAAAAGATTATGCGCATTCAGACGGACTCGCGTCCCATGGAGCAGCCGAAGGAGCCGGACGAGGACCACTTATATCAGCTGTTTTCGCTGTTCGCCGGGGATGCCGACCGGGAGGCGATGGCGGCGAAGTACCGGCGGGGAGGATTCGGATACGGGGAAGTCAAGAAAGCGCTGGCGGACGCGGCCGAACAGTATTTCGCTCCGACGCTGGCGCGTCGCGCCGACTTGGCGGCGGATCCGTCGCGCCTGCGGGCGATTCTGGCGGATGGAGCGGCGCGCGCACGTCGCAAAGCTCGCGAAGTATTGACGCGGGCGCAGCGTGCGTGTGGCGTCCAAGTGTAAGCCCGGGGACAAAGACCAGCCATGCGGATCATCGGTATCGGTACGGACATCGTCGAATGTCTGAGAATCGCGCAGATGATCGAACGGCACGCGCATCTGTTTCTCAATCGCGTCTATACCGATAAGGAAATTGAGTATTGCAGCTCGAGCAAGGCCGCGACGCAGCACTATGCCGGTCGTTGGGCGGCCAAGGAAGCGGTGCTGAAGGCACTGGGAACCGGCTGGTCGCGGGGAATCAGCTGGCGAGACATCGAGGTGCGTAACGATCATCGCGGGCGGCCGAGCGTCGCTTTCGGTGGCGGGGCTCGAGAAACCTGTGAGCAACTGGGGATTACCGAGATGCACCTCAGCATTTCCCACTGCCGCACGTTTGCGACCGCAACGGCCGTCGCCTGCGGCTTGGATCTGGAGTAGCCGCGATGGGGCATTCCGACATCGAGCGGCCGGCCTTCCAGGGTGCCGAGAAGCGGTTGGCGATTCGGGTGGTCTATGAGACGATCGTCATGATCGCCGACTACGACGGCGTGCATTTTCCTCCGTTCTCCGCTTTCTGGGACGTCAAGACGAGGGACCTGTCGGTCAGCGGTATTGGTTTCGTCTCGCGTCGCCGTCCTCAGACTGCGGAACTGATCCTGATGCTGGGTAATCCGCAGGCCAATCCGATTTTCACCCTCGCGCGTGTGGCCCATTGCACGCTGGTCGATCCGACGGACGAGGAGCATGGGTACCTCATAGGTTGTGAATGGGTGAAGCGACTGGCCCGTTAGCGTCGGGTCTCGCCTTGGCCACCGCGGGGCCCGGCCCGTCGGCTCTTCGGTTCCTGCGGCTTGCCGTTGACGCAAACCGACGAATTGCACTATTCTCCCGCCCGCGTAGGATCGCCGAGGAACAACGACAGCCTTTTCCTGACCCCTTGGCCCGACGTTACCCGCCTGGGGACAGAGGGCACCAGAAAGTTCGTTGCTCGGCGAGGACTTGGTGCCTCGTGGGTGAGGCCGAAACACGGACTTCGGCCGGCGAAGGATACTGCCATGAAAGCCGTCATATTGGCTGGCGGATTCGGTACGCGACTCAGCGAAGAGACGCAGCTGAAACCAAAGCCGATGGTGGAGATCGGGGGCAAGCCGATCCTGTGGCATATCCTGAAGCTGTATGCTTCCCACGGCATTTGTGATTTCGTCATCTGCGCGGGATATCGAGCGTACGTCATCAAGGAGTACTTTGCGAATTACTCGCTGCACATGTCGGACGTGACGTGGGACTTCCGCGCCGGATGTGTCGAGATTCATCAACGTCGCATCGAGCCCTGGCGCGTGACGCTGGTGGACACGGGACACGAGACAAATACGGGTGGTCGCCTCAAGCGGATCGAGCCGTATGTGGGCGGGGAAACCTTCCTCTTGACATACGGCGATGCCGTGGGGGACGTCGACATTGCCGCCTCGATCGCCTTTCATCGCGGGCACGGCAAGCTGGCGACCGTGACGGCGGTCCGGCCGCCTGGACGATTCGGCAAGTTGTCGGTGTCGCAAGGGGACGAGGTGCTGGCATTCTGTGAAAAACCCGATGGGGACGGCGACTGGATCAATGGCGGGTTCTTCGTATTAGAACCAGGAGTCTTTGAGTTGATTGAAGGGGATGCCACCGTGTGGGAGCGCGAGCCGCTGGAAAACCTGGCACGTGACGGCCAGTTGCGTGCGTTTCGGCATCACCGCTTCTGGCGGCCCATGGATACGCTGCGGGACAAGCAGCAGTTGGAGAGTCTGTGGTCGACCGGGGCAGCTCCTTGGAAGTTGTGGAGCGACGAAGGGCCGGAGGCCAACGCCGCGATCCAAGGTGCCGATCCTCTGCGACAGAGCGGCGTCCCCTTGGCCGTGCCGGAGGAGCGCGTCCGGGCTGCTTAGCGGTCGCGAGTCAGGAGTCGCACGCGTGTGACCCACGCGCTTGCCGATCGAGGTCCTGTTGCTACCATTGGCGAGTGCGGTAACCGGCCACGTGTCACGGCAGTCCTTCGCCAGAGGGACTGCAACGGTATCGGGAGGGTACGCATGTTTTCTGAAGTGTATCGCGGGCGCCGCGTGTTGGTCACCGGGGGAACGGGCTTCAAGGGCTCGTGGTTGTGTCATTGGCTGCAGCGGCTCGGTGCCCACGTAACGTGTGTCGGGCTGGCCCCGGCGACCGAGCCCGACGCGTTTACTGCCCTTCGTCTCGGCGAGCGAATCGACTCGGTCGAGCTCGACGTTCGTGACGCGCACGCACTGCAGGCATGCGTACGGGACGCGGGCCCGGAGATTGTCTTTCATCTTGCGGCCCAACCGATCGTGCGCATTGCGTACCGGGACCCCAAGGAAACGTTCGACACGAATGTGGGCGGAGTGGTGAATCTGCTGGAAGCAGTGCGCCGCCAGGGGGAGATCGAAGCCTGCGTGGTGATTACGTCGGACAAGGTTTACGAAAATTGCGAGTGGCCCTGGGGGTATCGGGAATCGGACCCGCTGGGCGGATACGACCCGTATAGCGCCAGCAAGGCGGCGGTGGAGATTGTTGTATCCAGTTATCGGCGTTCCTACTTTCGTGGGAACGATGCCAAGCGGATTGCCACCGCGCGCGCCGGCAACGTGATCGGCGGCGGAGACTGGTCGGCCGACCGCATCGTTCCCGATTTCGTACGGGCGCTTGTGGCAGACCGTCCGCTGGTTCTGCGCAGCCCGGCGGCCGTTCGCCCGTGGCAGCACGTGCTGGAGCCGCTTAGCGGATATCTTAGGCACGGCGCCTGCCTGCTAGGACCGCAAGGTGAGCAATACACCGACGCATGGAACTTTGGACCGGCCGACGATGCGTGCCAACCGGTGGGCACCTTGGCGGAGTTGCTTGTGCGGGCATGGGGGAGTGG
>JBFWYF010000359.1:0-7143 GCA_050186685.1 Pirellulaceae bacterium | reverse complement strand
GACGGCACGTGTCCTTCGTTGAAGGAGGTAATGACCAGCGCGGGGGCGACGTCGAGCGGCAATACCAGCCAGCCGAGGAGTTCCACCGCCGCGGGGACGGGATGGGCGGGTGTCGTCTCCGAGCCGGCAGAATCCAACAGCCAGCGCAGCGCGGTCGCGGCCGCTACGACGGGCATAACGGACGCGGGAACCTGTTCCTGTTCCTGCAGGGCCGCGCGAATGGCTCCGCATGCGGCCAGTACCGCGCGATCGGCGTCCACAGTGCGATCCAGATCGCGGTCGCCGTAGACATCTACCAGCAGCTGGAGAATGGGGGCCGACCAACTGGTCAGCGGTTGAGGTCGTTGCCGCAGCGACCGCAACACCCGCTCGACTTCGCCGCTGGCCCGTGCCAGGACGCTCGCCTCAGCCCCTAGGGACGAACTGGACGTGTCCAGAAAGTACGGCAAGTGGTCCTGGTAATAATCGTCCAGCTGGCATAAGTAAGTACCGGGGACGCCGCGACGCTGAAGCCACAAGGACATGTCGGTGTGCCGCAGCAAGGCTGCCAGATCCGCGAATCGAGGGCGTTCCAGGTAGTTCGCGACGGCGCGCAGTAGTTGCCAGGGAGACGATTGTTCGAGCGGCGTCCCCGGGCCCCACCTCGTCGCGACTCCAGCTTCGGCGAGCACGCGTTGGACGTCCGGTACCAGCGATTCGTCGGCCAGTCCCACGACGATGTCGTCGGCGGCATAGCGCCCCTCGTAACCGGCCAGCGTCGCGCGCACGGCGACGGCCTGCTCGTTAGGGCCCTCGACCAGCTGAACGTGCCCCTCGGAGAGCGGCAGCACGGCGGAACTCCAACGCTCGGCGACCAGGCAGCCCTCGCCGTCGAACCGATCGGACCACGCCTCGGGTGCAAACACGAGCGAAGTAACGCGACTTGCGACCTGGTCCAGCATCCGACGCAACGTGATGTTCATGTCGGCCGTGCCGACCAGGAAGAGATCGTGATCCGTGGCACATTCCCGTTTGTCGACGGCAACCAGCCGCGCCGTCTGGATATCCCAGACTTCCAGGGCGTCGAGCCGTCGCAGGTAGTCCACCTGCAGGTGGTGCAGCTGCTGCCAGCGCGTGGCATCGGCGGCTCCGTCGGCGGCAGCGGCCCATTGAGCCACGTGGCTGAAGTCGAGCCCATCCGCGGCTAACTCCAGATGCTGGCGGCGGACGAGTTCGCCCAGTTCCATCCAGCGCAGGACTTCGTCGTGTCCGGGAGGTCGGGGAACGACCCGGTCGATCGACTCGGCAGGTGCGGCCCGCAACGCCTGGGCCCACACCAGTCGTTGCGTCAGCTCGGTCGCAAAGGGGCGTTTCGGCCGGTACAACCGTTCGGGCAACTGGCCCACGGTCTCGATGTGCGGAGGAGTCAGCAGCAAGTGCTCCACGGAGCAACGATCGACAAGGATCTCCAGCAATCGGCGGCCGGCGCGTCCACCCGGTACTACCACGATCGAATTACGCAGATCGGCCCGCGCTCCGCGGCGATATCGCGATAACAGATAGTCCGCCGCGGACACCAGCGCCGGCCGCTCAAAGCCCAAAAATTCTCGCTTCCATGGCATCTTCAGAGTGTACCGCACACCGCGGTGCCGACCACCGGTCATGCGCCACAATCGCGGGCGTTCCGCGGGGCCTCCCGGACGCGATACGCGTCCGGGATCGTGTACACTGACCGAAACTTTCTTCACACACCTGGCTCTTGGGAAGGAACGCACTGTGGCAGAATCTCCCGTCGATCGCAGGACATTCCTGGAACGCGCCAGCACCGTGGCCGGTTCGCTCGCGGCGTCGACGCTGGCCTCGGGCATCGTCGCGGGCGACGAGCCATCTCGCGGCATGCCGCCCGATCTAGCCCGGCCTACCAGTCCAGGCGGCGCGGATATCGGCTCCCTCGCGCCCCTGATCCAGCGGCTGGCGGAAACGAACGAATACGACACCTCGTTTCTGACCGGGCGGTTCGCATCCATCGACGAGTTCAAAGCCGCTGGCCGAGCCAAAGTGACCGATGCCTTCCGCTTTCAACCAGAGCGCGTCCCGCTGCAGCCCGAGGTCGTCGATCGCCAGGAAACGGACGACTGGATCCGCGAAAAAGTCCTGTTCTCGACCTCGCCCGTCCTGCACGTGCCCGCTTATATCCACCTGCCCAAGCGGCAGACCGGGCCTGCGCCGGCGATCGTCGACCTCCATTCCCACGGTGGCATGTTCCTGTTCGGCAAGGAAAAAGTCATCGACTTCGGCACGAACCATCCCGTAATGCGTGCCTATCACCAGCGGAACTACGGCGGCCGCCCTACCACCACGGAGCTGGTCCGCCGCGGCTATGTCGTCATCAGCACGGACGCGTTCATGTTCGGGGAGCGACGCCTGATGATGGATGAGGACCTGCAATTGGGCTGGGACCGCAGCCGATACTCCGTCGAAGTCGCCGATCGACTCAATCAGCGATGCCGTTCCAAAGAGTCGACGCTGGCAAAGTCCATGGTCTACGCGGGGACGACCTGGCCTGGCATCGTCACCTGGGACGACATGCGCACCGTCGACTATCTCGTCTCGCGTCCCGAGGTTGATCCCCAGCGAATCGGATGCGTGGGAGTATCGTTTGGCGGCTGGCGGACATTGTTCCTGGCCGGGATGGACGAACGGATCGCCGCTGCGTGTGTCGTCGGCTTCATGTCGACCGTGAAATCCATGCTGCACCGCCATATCGACACCCACTCGTGGGTTCATTTCTTACCCGGGCTCCATGGCCACTTGGACCTGCCGGATGTTGTCAGCATGATGGCCCCCAAACCGCTGATGGTCCAACAATGCCGTCAGGATGGACTCTTCCCGCCCACCGGCATGCAGGAATCGGTCGACAAGATTGCTCGAGTGTACGAACGAGCCGGAGTGGCCAACCACTTCACAGGGCGCTTCTTCGACGGGGGGCATCGCTTCGATGTGCCGATGCAGGACGAGGCGTTCCAATGGTTCGACCAGCACCTGAAGACTTGACCTCCGACGATCGCCAGGCAAATAGCTCACACCGCCCTCTCCCCACGGGGAGAGGGGGCACAGGGAAATCATTTCCTCGGTGAACCTACCGGCCGTTCCTGCTGTCCGCTGCTGCCTGGATCGGCTAGGATGCCCGGGGCCTGCGGTGGCATGCCACGGGCTCACCGTCCCCATCCGCTTGCACTTCCAACCAGGTGACCTCCATGATCGATCGGCGTTCTCGCACCATGTACCGCGCGGCACTCGAAGCCGTGCCCACCGAGCAAGGGCGGGGGTCGTGCGCGAGCCGGCCTGTGTGGCCGAGGCGAGATGTCTCCGGCAGCACGATCCGGCCGATGAACGGCGTCCTGTGCGTCGCCTTGATCGCCGCGGCAGGGGCCGTGGGAATGGCCGCGAAGGATCCTCAGGCCGCTGAACCGGCACGTGAGGTAGGGTCCCACGCCATGTCCGACTGGCCGTGGTGGCGGGGGCCGACACGAGACGGCGTCGCCCCGGCAGGGCAAGAGCCGCCGCTCCGCTGGTCCGACACCGAGAACGTGATCTGGTCGCATCCTATTCCCGGGCGTGGACATGGTTCGCCGACGGTCGTGGGGGACCAGGTGTTTGTCGCCGTAGCCGACGCCGAGCGGAACGTTCAGTCGGTCATCAGTTTCGACCGCGCGAGCGGGCTGCATCAGTGGGAGACGGTCGTCCACCAGGGAGAACTCGAGAAGAAAGGAAACTCCAAGACGTCGCTGGCGTCCGCCTCGGTCGCCTGTGATGGCGAACGGTTGTTCGTCAACTTCCTGCATGCCGGTGCGGTGTATGTCACGGCATTGAACCGCCAAGGCGCGCAGCTCTGGCAGCAGCGGCTGGGCGAATTCCAGATTCACCAGGGGTATGGCTCCTCGCCGACGATCTATGGCCGCAGCGTCATCGTGTCGGCGGACCACCGGGGAACCGGTCTCATTGCGGCGCTGGACCGAGCGACCGGCGAACGGCTCTGGAGGCATGACCGGCCCGCGAAAGCCAACTACGTCTCGCCGATACTCCTCCATGCCGCGGGACGCGACCAACTGGTTCTCTGCGGTTGCGACCTGGTCACGGGACTGGATCCGGTCACTGGCCAGCAGCTGTGGGAGATCGAAGGCTCGACAACCGAATGCGTCACCTCGGCAGTCACGGATGGGCAGCGCGTGTTTGTCAGCGGCGGCTACCCGCGCAACCATGTGTCGGCGGTGCGGGCCGATGGCTCGGGAAAAATCGACTGGGAGAACAATGCGCGGGTCTATGTCCCTTCGATGGTCGTCAAAGACGGTTATCTCTACGCCGTGCTCGATGCGGGCGTGGCCACGTGCTGGGAGTCAGCGACCGGGCGAGAGATCTGGAAGGCCCGACTTTCGGGCACGTTCAGCAGTTCGCTGGTGCTGGTGGGCGACAAGCTGTTTGCGACCAGCGAAGCCGGGCGGACCACGATCTTTCGTGCCGATCCGACACGGTTCGAGTTGCTCGCCGAGAACCAGTTGGGTGACGAGTGCTTCGCCACGCCAGCGATCTGCGGCGACCGGATCTATCACCGCGTGGCCCGGCAAGTCGATGGGAAGCGCCAGGAGTTCCTCTATTGTCTGGGAGCGAAACAGTGAGCCAGCTGCCGACCAAAGTCGCCTTGGTGACGGGAGGCGGGACCGGTGTGGGACGCTCGACGGTCCTGCAGTTGGCTCGCCGCGGATTCCACGTCGCGGTCAACTACTCGCGGTCTCGTGACGACGCCGAAGCCACAGCGGAAGCGGCACGTCAGCTGGGCGTCCGAGCTCTCCCCGTGGCCTGCAACGTCGCTGAGGACGGTGCGGTGCGAGAGATGATCCGCACATGCGAGCGTGAATTCGGGCGGCTGGACGTAGTCGTCAACAACGCGGGAACCACGCACTTCGTCACCCACACCGATCTGGAAGCGATGTCCGAGGCGAAGTGGGACGAGATCCTGGCCGTGAACCTGAAGGGGCCGTTTTTCGTGTCACGGGCCGCGATTCCTTTGTTACGAGCGTCGGGCGGCGGCTCGATTGTCAACGTGGCCTCGGTTGCCGGCGTGGCCGGCTCGGGCAGCTCGATCGCGTACGCCGCCTCCAAGGGCGGTCTGATCACGATGACCAAGTCCCTGGCAAAAGCCTTCGCCCCTGACATCCGCGTTAACGCGGTGTGTCCCGGTCCTATTGTCTCGCGGTGGCTGGCCGATCACCAGGACATGATCGAGGCGGCCATTCGCGTGACGCCACTGAAGAAGGCGTCGTCCACCGATGATATCGCCGACGTCGTCACGTTCCTCGCCTGCGACGCGGGCATGATGACCGGCCAGGCCCTTATTGTCGATGGCGGCCGGACGATGTAGATTCGACCACCACCTTCTCCTTAGAGACCTTATCGCCGACGCGAATCGTTCCGCCGCGCACGATGGTGGCATACCTGCCTCGCAGCTTGAGCGATTTCCCCTGCGGACTGTTGACGAAAGCGCGAGCCTGCGGGCCAAACCGCCGTGCGAACTTCTGGCATCCCAGATGCGGCTCCGCGGTAATCTCCAGCACCACCTCGTCTCCGATCGCCAGCTGGCTGCCCGTGGGCAGGTTGGCTTCACTTACGTCCAGGTCGAGGATCAGGTTGTCGCCGGCCAGCGCCAGACGATCCGGCTCCCCGGCAATCAGTTCCAGCACGCGCCAGCCGACCAGAGAAACCTGCGATCGTGGGTCGGGCCGGCCATCGGGCAGCCGTTGCCAATGGTTAGTCGCCCAGCGGTCACCCTCAATGCCCTGTTCCGGAGTCAGGCGGGCCGACGACACCTTCAGCCGTTGGCCGACATCCGGCCGGATGACGATGGCCTTCAGGACCCCGACGCTGGACGGCGCGGCGAGCGCCTCAGCGAGGCCCTGTTCCAGTTCCTGGTGGGAAAGATGCGTGGCAGGAGTGGACATCGATACGCGGTCCCTGATATAGGATTGACGAGTGGTCCAGGCGCTGTCCGAAAGCCGCGCTGCCTGACCCTCGCTCGGTAATCCGGGAAAAAGCCAGGCATTCATGTGGCTTGTCTGACAGAGCCTGATGCAAGTCCGATATTGTGAGCTGTCGCGGCCGGGCCGTCAAAGAACCTCGCAGCGAGGCTTCGAGGACAGCGACCGCGCCGGTCACATTGTACGATCCGTGGAGAAGCAACAGCTATGCGCGCCACATGGCATCTCGTTTGTCTCGCAATCGCGGCGGGTGCAGGCAGTTTTCCAGGAGCCCGAGCGGAACAATCCGTGCCGGAACGTGCCTCACCGGAGCAAGCCACTGCCGCTGAAGATCGGTTGAGGGCGCTCGGGTGTCTCGACGTCACGCGGGCTCCCTATGCGGCGGATCCGAGCGGCAAGACCGATTCGACCGCGGCGATCCAACGGGCTGTCAACGCGGCGCGGGATCAGGGACTGGTCTGCTTTTTCCCCGAGGGAACGTATCTCATCTCGGACACCATCTCCTGCGAGCAAGAGGTGAATAAACTCGAACGGCCGCGGCACGTGGACGGCGGGACGCAACATTACTGGCCGGTATATCGCCCGATCGTGCTGTTGGGATCGACGCGCGGCAAACGGCCGGTCCTGCGATTGGCGCCCCACGCTGCGGGTTTCGACGATCCAACCCGGCCAAAACACGCCGTCTGGATCTGGGCCCAGACGTGGTTTGACGCCCCGGGCAAGGAAGAGCCCGTCTGGGGCAAGGAGCAAGCGAATATTTCCTTCAATCACATGTTCCGAGGCATCGACATCGATGTGCGGGGTCACACCGGCGCCATCGGCATCCGCCACTCCGGCTCGCAAGGTTCGACGATGCAGGATGTGACGGTGTATGCCGACGGGGCTTATGCCGGATTGAATTGCTGTCCGGGTCAGGGGGGCGGGACCCATCACGTCGAGGTGATCGGCGGACAATATGGCATCGTCATCGAACCCGATAGCCGCTTTCCGCTGCTGAACGCCTGTCGTTTTCGCGGCCAGACCAAAGCCGCAATCCGTTACGCACGCGGCGGCTCGCAGGTACCGACGCTGCTGGTGGGTTGCCAATTCGAGCCTGCCAGTCGGACCGTTGTGGACTTGACCACCGAACGAA
>JBFWYF010000358.1:0-7162 GCA_050186685.1 Pirellulaceae bacterium | reverse complement strand
TCTGGAAGTGGACATCGACACGGGGGAATCCCGCCAGACGTTGACCATTCCCCTGCCTCGGGACCGGCGATTTCCTTTGGTCAAACTCACCTATCTCACGAGCGAGCCACCCTTCCGAATCGCGGGGCTGTTGTCGGCGGTGTGGCCCGAGTGCAGCATTCCCTGCTTGCAGCACCGCTGGGATGTGTGGACGCCACACAATCTGGTCGTGGCGGGGCCGCAGACGCGTCCCGATATGACGTGGGACCGGCGACTGTTTGGTATGCCGCTCGTCCGCCGCAGCGGTCAGGCATTCGCGCCCTTGGATGGAAAACAATGGGAGGCATTGGTCCGCAGTTGGAGCCTTCGGCGCGACGAGGCGACGGGGCTGCGGCGGGCCGCCATTCCTTCTCCCTGGCAACCGTCCTGGGAGACCGAACCGGACGAATTGCTGCAGGCCGATTGGAACTGCTGGACGGCCTGGTCCGGTGGTGCCCACACCAACCGGGTATTGGTAATTTCCGAACACGTCGTCCAGGCCGTCGGTTGGTCGTTGCTGCTGCTGACATTCGCCGCGCTATGCTGGGCGGGCCCACGTGCCCGGCGGCTGGGTTTTGCTCTCGCCATCGGTACCGGGACGCTGCTGTTCCTGTCGCCGCCGGAGTACCTGCCTATCCTGAGGGGCGTGTTCGGGGGCGCTGTTCTGGCGCACCTCCAACGGATCTTGCCTAAACCTCGCTGGTCGTGGCTCCCTTCGGGCACCTGGCGGCAGCACGTAGCCCGGCGCGAAACCACGGGGACAACGGTTACCCTTTCCACCGGTCTGGGCTGGCTCGCCGGACTGGGCATCCTTCTGGTCTCGACCGCGTCCCCGGCGCAGCCGCTTGACGAGGCCGGGGGTACGGGCACGACTCCGGCTCCCATCGTCCACCCGGTCCTGGTTCCAGTCGACGCCCAGCAGCGGCCTACCGACGAGTACGTTTACGTGCCGCGAGCCTTTTACGACGAACTCCATCGCCGTTTGGCCGGAGCCACCGGACAGCTTGCCGAACCGCTGATTGAAGCCGCGCAATACGACGTCGAACTGACCGCGACGGACGCCGCGGATACATCCTGGGCCGTGCGCACTTTGACAGCGGACTACACGCTCAGTCCGCTCGGCGATAACGCGCGCATTTCCTTCCCCTTCCGGCGCGAGAAAATGCGGATCATGGAAGTCCGGGCCGACGGTCAACCCGTCTTGTTCGATTGGGACGCACAAGGCCAGACGCTGGACGTGGTTCTCGACCGCGCGGAGAGCCGGTCGCTGCGTATCGTCCTGCGCCCGGTCACGCCCGCAACCTCCACCGAAGGAGTTTCGATCCCCATTCCTTCCGTGCCGCGCTCCCGAGTAACTGTCCGCGGCCCAGCGGACCTGGCTCTCATCGACGTTCCGTCGTCTATGGGTCGACTCGACAGGTCGCTGAACGGCGAGTTGTCCGCGGACTTGGGTCCC
This sequence comes from Pirellulaceae bacterium, assembly GCA_050186685.1. Classification (GTDB taxonomy): domain Bacteria; phylum Planctomycetota; class Planctomycetia; order Pirellulales; family Pirellulaceae; genus CAZFLF01. The sequence continues at coordinate 5,688 of JBFWYF010000358.1, read as the reverse complement.
GCTCGGGAGCTGCGCGTATCCTGGTCCCGTCGACCCCTCGGTCCCGCTCCCTTGCCGGACGCCGACGCGGCGGAATTGCTGTGGATGCAGGCTCAATCGCATGCCGTCCAGGTGCGGGCCCGCGTTACCTATTCCGTGCCCGACGGAGGACTGATCGAGCGCATTGATGTCGAAGTCGATCCGCGTTTACGTCTGTTGCCTCCCGCGCCCGAGCATGCCTGGCGATTGAGCGAAACCAATGACCAGGGCATGCGGATAGTCCAATGTTGGCTGGACGAGCCAGCCGATTCCCAGGCTACGGTGGAGCTGGCGTTTGCGCTGGCCGGGACGCCGGGCAATCTGGTGGTCCCCCGTCTGCGCACGCGTGCCAGTCGCCGCGTCCCCACATGGCTGGGAATTACTCCCAGCCCGGATGTGGAGGCCAGGCTGGTTCCGGGAACTCAGGCGACGAGCATTCCTCCCTCGGATTTTTCGACGGCGTGGGGCGACGACATCGAAACGCCTCGGTCGGCATACCGGCTGGAGAGTCCACCGGAAGACATCCTGATCGCACTCGTGCCTCGCCAACCCTCGGTCACCGCCGAGCAGGAAGTGGATCTCACGTTTTCAAGTGGTTTGGCGCGGATCGCGTACGAAGCACAATTCAACGTCGAAAATGGGGCCGTGCTGCAGCAATTGCTGCGAGTGCCTCCCGGGTTCGTGGTACGGGAGGTGATTCTGATCCACGACGATATCACGCGATTGCTGCGATGGTGTCTGGTGGACGAGCGGACGCTGGCTGTTTTTTCCAGCGTTCCCTTGACGGGCAGCTTTCATTTGTGGGTGAAGGGCGAGGTCGCACTGACGCGCGCCGGCACCGTGGAATTACCGATCGTCGGTGCCGCAGCCACGCGGCCCCAGCCATCTCGAGTCCGTCTCTACCGACGGGCGAACTGCCAGGTGCGCCAGATCGAGTCCACTCCCGGCCTGGTGCCGGACGAGCACGCGGCCGTACAGCCGTTCCACCCGTCGCAAGGCCGGTTCCTCGCCGCATTCACGACACCGTCCGAACGCACCGTCGAGCCGTCGGTCCGAGTATCGCTGACCGCCAATCGGCCGCGGCTGCAGGGATCCATGGTGACGACGCTTGAAGCCCGCGACGATATCTGGTGGGTCGACATTGGCCTGCGGCTGACGGCTCGGAATGGTGTCGTCGACGCCATCCGCCTGCGTCTGCCGCCTGAAGTAGACGACGCCCTGCAGATCACGCCGCCCCTGCCCATCGACGTGGTACCGGTGCCCGGCGAACGTTCTCGCCAGGTCATCATCCGATTTCCCAGCGCTCAGGACGCCGAGTTGAACGTTCAGCTGCGAGGCCGGTTGCTGTCGTCGACGCCGGAATCGGTCCGGGCACCTGGAATTGAGTTGCTGGATACCACCAGTGTCGCGCGGTACGTCGTGCTGCCGCGCCAAGCCGGCCCGCGTTCCTTGTCGTGGAATACGCGTGGATTGCAGGAGCGAGAGTTGCCAGCTCCCTGGAAACTCGACCCTGTCGTCGCGGCGACCAGCGACGTCTTCCAGGTAATGAGCGACCGCATGGAAGCCGTCGTGGGCCCCGGCGACCACCAGCAAGGAGTGCCGCACGTCGCGCTGGCGGATTATCGGTACCGGTGGTTCGACGCAGATCGTCGCTTCGAGGCGAGTGCCAGTTTCGACCTTCGGCCGGCGGGTGCATCCGGTGTCGTTCTCGAGACTCCGCCCACGGCGCAGCTGGTTTACGTCACGGTGGGAGGCGTGCTCGTGGCCCCGCAGCATGTCGACGAGCGCCATTGGCGTATCCCCCTGGCGCTGCGTCATCTGCCCCAGCGCGTCGAAGCGTTGTTTTTTGGTCGTGTGGCGATCCCGAACGGATCCTCGCCGATCGTAAGCCTGCCGGCTCCTCGACTAGTGGACGTGCCCTGCGACGAGACGCTCTGGACGGTCGTCGGCCCAAGGGAGTGGGGGGCGGGCGATCCCGTGTTGCGTCACACGCGGCAGAACGGCCGGTACCATGCCACCCGTCGGCTGGCCGTGGCCAACGAGCTGCGCGAGCCCGAAGCCACGAAAGCTCCCCAAGACCATATGGGCGAAGCGGTCGGTTGGACCGGGTCGTGGTCGGACTGGGTCGCGCAGCTGACCGAGGAAGCGCGACTCGCCGAGCAGTCTGCCGACGGCGCCGCGGGAGAACAGCTGGGGATCTGGGGAACGCGATTCGACCTGGCCGGGCGGTGGAGCGTACCAGGAGGAACCGGCGGGCCGGCGACTTACTGCGCCGTACGCGGCGATAGCCCGTCGCTGGAGCTCCGCTACGATGCTCCTCGCCGCGGATGGCTCTTCCCTTCCCTTGCCGCCGTGGTCTTGTTCGGCGGAGTCCTCGCCGTGCACCGCTTGTCGCGAGCCGAGTGGTTCCTGACGTGCTGTCTGCGGTACCCCCAGCTGATCGTGGCCCTGCTGGGCGTCGCCTGGTGGCTCTGGTTCTCGCCTAGCCTGGCGGGCCTGGTGTTGCTGGCCTTGGCGGTGGCCATGACGTTCCGCACGGGCTGGGTGACCCGTCCTGTCCGGTAACCGGGCATCCGCCGATTTCCTCGGCGAGACGCCTCCATGTTCAGACCTGCACGCGCTGCCAGCCCCCATGCAGGAACCGGCTCGCGATTAGCACGCTACGCACAATCACGTCGGTGGTCATCGCCCACCAAGCCCCGTCCACTCCCCAATTCATCCCGGTCACGACCAGGCCGAGCTGCGGCAATTCGACGACGCCCCAGGCCAACAGGCAGGCGCCTGGCAGCCGGATCCCGAGCAAGCCGATAAAGGTCACGATCAACGGCCACCGCGTATCGCCGGCCCCGCGCAACCCCCCGGTAAGTATCGACAGCACGGCCAGCGACGGCGTGGATACGGCCACGATCCGTAGCAAGCTCGCAGCATGTCGCGCCGTAGGGTCGTGGCGATCGCCCGTAAAGAACCCGGTCAGTAGGTCGCCGGCCAGCACAAAGGCCACAGCGGCACAGCTCATCACCGCGCAGCCCGTTGCACACGCCAGAAGAACTCCTCGGCGGGCGCGCCGTGGTTCTCCGGCGCCCAGAAACTGTCCTGCCAGAGTTGCCGCCGCGACGTGATACGCCGAGCCCGGCAAGTAGGAGAGCGCCTCGATCTGCAAACCGAGGCCATGGGCGGCGGCCGCCGCCGTTCCGAGACGATTGATAATCGCCACATATGCGAGATGGCAAGTGACCACCGACACGGCGTCAATCCCGCCGGGTACGCCAACTCGCCACAGCCGGCGCTGGAGCTCCCTGTCAATTCCCCATCCGTCGCGAGGCAGACGCACCGCACCGCGGCCGCTCAGCAGGATGGCCAGCAACACCGTGCCTCCCAGGAAGTGACCGGCCGCCGTTCCTACGGCCAATCCCTTCCATCCCAGTTCGGGGAAAAAACCCACGCCCAAGAGCAGCAGGGGGCTGAGCGCCGCATTGACACCGTTCATGACGAGCTTGGCCAGGAGGCCGCTCACCGAGTCGCCGGCACCCCGCAAACAAGCCGCACTGACCTGCTGCAACATCATAAACGGAATCGCCGGCACCACGATTCGCAGATACTGCCAGACCAGGTCGGCCGAACGGCCGCGCAACTGCAGGAGAGCAATGAACGTCCGCCCCCCCGTCGAAACGACCAGCATCACGACGAAGGCGAGCATCGCGCCCAGGAGCAGGGATTGCAGCACGACCCGAGCGGCCATCCGAGAATCGCCGGCACCGGTGAACCGAGCGACCATGGCCGTCGCTCCGATGGCGACTCCGGCGAAGGCGCTGTTCAACAGCCACATCAGGTAGGCCAACAAGGACATGGCCGCGAGATACTCGGCCGACCGCAGGAAGTGGCCGGCCAGCCACCAGTCCGTGTAACCGACAAGTAGCGTCAGGAACTCCTCCGCGAGCACGGGCAACGCGATCCGCCACATCAAACGCCACGTTCCGGCATCAGGCGGCTTCAAGGCTCGATCCGCGACCCCAGGAGTTCCAGAAACGTCCGCATCCACTGCGGATGGGCCGGCCACGCCGGAGCGGTTACGAGGTTGCCGTCCGCGTGGGCATTATCGAACTGATCGCTTGCGGGTACATAACGGCCACCCCCGATTTCCACCTCGGGCTGGACGGCGGGATAGGCGCTGCACGACTTCCCCTGGAGCACTCCGGCCGCTGATAGCAGTTGCGGACCATGGCAGATGGCCGCGAGGGGCTTGCCGGCCGCAGCGAAATGCCGCACACATTCGATCACGCGCGGGTTCAACCTCAAATACTCGGGCGCCCTCCCCCCAGGAATTACCAGCGCATCAAACTGCTCCGGATCGATGCTGTCGAAGGTTGCATTCAGCCGGAAATGGTGACCTCGCTTCTCGCTATACGTCTGCTCCCCTTCGAAGTCGTGGATCGCCGTCGCGACGGTCTCGCCGGCCTTCTTGCCAGGACACGCAGCCTGTACGTCGTGGCCCACCATCAACAGCATCTGGAACGGCACCATCACTTCGTAGTCTTCGACGAAGTCCCCGACCAGCATCAGAATGCGCTTGCGTGCCATGTGATGACCTTACCCGACTAAACAAGTTCCCGAATCGGCTGAACGCCCGGGTCCACCAGGTTCTGCGGCCGGCCTCGGAAATCGAACAGCCGCTGCGAATCGAGCCTGACGCCCAGGTTGTGGTACAGCGTGGCAAAAACTTCCTGGAAGGTAACTGGGCGAGCGATCGCCTCACCACCCAGACGGTCCGTTTCGCCCAGCGTCTGGCCGGTTCGCATGCCTCCTCCCGCGAGCAGCGCGCAGGACACGCGCGGCCAGTGGTCGCGCCCCGCATCCTTGTTGATGGTTGGCGTCCGCCCAAACTCGCCCCAGGCCAGCACCGTCACGTCGCGCTCCATGCCACGCTCGTGCAAGTCCTCGACGAGCGCGCTCAACCCCTTCTCGAACACCGGGAACTCGCTGAGCGCGTTCTTGAAGTTATTTCCATGCCAGTCCCAGAAGCTGTAATTGCTCGGCACGACGCGGGCACCGGCCTCGATCAGCCGCCTGGCCATGAGAAAATTCTGGGGACAGCGTGGAGCACCATCTCCCTTAGGCTTGTTCACGTCGTCGCTGCCATACCGCTCGCGAATCCGCGGATCCTCTTTGCTCAAATCCAGCGCATCGAACATCTCGGACGACGTCAGAATCCCCACGGCGCGCTCGGTGAACACATCCATCCCGGACATGCGCCCCGTACCGTCCCATTCGCGGCGAAACCGGTCGAAAGACGACAGGAGCAGGCGACGGTTCGCCAGTTGATCCGTCGTCACGCCCTGCAGGACCATGTCCTCCCGGCTGGGTCCCGTCGGACGAAACGATGAATGCCCGAGGCCCAGGAAGCCGGCCGTAGGTTCGTTATACGGCTTGTGCTGCGTCGTGTAGCACAGGCTCACAAACGGCGGAATGCCCTGGTGCACGGGTCCCTGGAAATGGGACACGGCCGAGCCGATGGAAGGCCAACCGCCCGCAGGCGCCTGGTTCTCGTGGTGCCCCGTCATGCACTGATACGAGTAATGCGCATCCTTGGCGCCGACCATCGTGCGGATCGGAACCAGCTTGTCCATGATCCGAGCCAAGCCCGGCAGGTGCTCGCAGATTTCAATGCCCGGT
>JBFWYF010000357.1:0-7167 GCA_050186685.1 Pirellulaceae bacterium | reverse complement strand
CCAGACGAGTTTCCCGCAGAATTCGCAGGGGCCGCAGAGGAAGTTGCAGGTTCCTGCTTCACTCCGCGATCTCCGCGCCTCTGCGGGATATTCTCCGCACCAAGCAGCGAGCGAGTAACGTGTGGCACTGGCTCCGCCAGTGCGCCCCTCGCCCGGGGACAACCACTCCCAGCTGAAGACACTGGCGGAGCCAGTGCCACACCAGTCGATCACTTGGCGGATCAGTCGCGAAGTAAATGATTGACTATTTTCATCTAGAGGCGATAGGCTTTGTCGGAACTAGTGTGGAACTGATCGGGAATCTCTTCTCTTCGCCTCCCGTTACCTCAAGCAAGGTTCCCTCATTCCAAATGCTCTCGACCACCGTCTTTGCCGCCGCCTTCGTTGGCCTGCTACTCGCATCGGTCGTGCTTTGGGCGTTGTTCCTTAGACTCGGACTGCGCTGGGCGAAGGTGCCAGATGTGACCACGCGGCGCGTCGTTTTCGCAACCGCGATTGTGATCATCGTGGAGGTCGCGTTTGATGTCCTTTTTCTCTTCATCTCTCCGTCCTCTGATGGTCAATTGATTGTTCTTGGACTTGTGGGACTCTTCGCGGCCGTCGTCATTCCTTGCGCCGTGGTTTGCGCTGTGTTCCAGGTTCGGTTCGTTCGGGCACTGCAGGCGTGGCTTCCCACTTTATTGGCAAAGGTCACGATGGTTACGCTTGTCCTCCTCGTGCTGCGACCTTTTGTTTACGAAGCGTTTAGGGTCCCAACGAACGCAATGGCTCCGACTTTGCTTGGACAACACTGGAAGGGAACCTGTCCGGAATGCGGCAAGCCAAATTACTGCACACCCGGAGATGAACGCTATGGAATAGCCGATCCACCGCTGATGATCTGTGACGATTTTCACGTCATCAGAGCATCGGACATCGACAAGACTGTTCACGCTGGCGACCTCTTTATGGTCGCAAAGTTCTTCGTCCCACGAAGATGGGATCTCGTTGTCTTTCAGTACCCCGAAGAGCCCGCAACTCTGTACGTCATGCGTCTGGTCGGATTGCCGGGCGAAGAGGTCCACGTCGAAGACGGATCCGTGTGGATCGATGGCGTACGACAAACGCCACCCGACTCAATACGCGGCATTGAGTATTTATCAGAACTCCCTGATTGGTTTGGTCCAGACTTGTGGGGTTCGGAAACTCGCCCCGCGCTGCTCGGCAATGATGAATACTTTGTGCTTGGGGACTTCTCCGCACAATCAAAGGATTCACGATTATGGGAACGCGGTGCTCTTGGCCGCAATCCCTTCGCAGTTCCTGAATCGCATATGAAGGGGGTTGTCACTCATACTTACTGGCCACCTCATCGCTGGCGCATCCATCGTTGAAATCGGCCGCAAACGCAAGAACTGCGTCAACCCCGGGCGGAAAAGACAATCGGCAATCGACTACACTTGAATGAAGACCGAAGCCAGTTCGTGTATGCGATGATCGAGTTGCTCGACTCGAATCTCGGATGGATATGATTAGATCGACCAACGATTGTCAAATTCCCGCAGAGTTTTCGCAGAGGAAGCGGCAGGGCGCTGCATCACTCCGCGGCCTCCGCGGGATATTCTCCGCACCAAGCGGCGAGCGTGTAACGTGTGGCACTGGCTCCGCCAGTGCGCCACTCGCCCGGGGACAACCACTCCCAGCTGAAGACACTGGCGGAGCCAGTGCCGCACCAGACGAGTTTCCCGCAGAGATCGCGGGGGCCGCGGAGGAAGTCGCAGGTTCCTGCTTCACTCCGCGATCTCCGCGCCTCTGCGGGATATTCTCCGCACCAAGCGGCGAGCGTGTAACGTGTGGCACTGGCTCCGCCAGTGCGCCCCTCGCCCGGGGACAACCACTCCCAGCTGAAGACACTGGCGGAGCCAGTGCCACACCAGTCGAGTTTCCCGCAGAGATCGCAGGGGCCGCAGAGGAAGTCACAGGCCCCTGCTTCACTCCGCGATCTCCGCGCCTCTGCGGGATATTCTCCGCACCCAGAGGCGACCGTCTAACGGTTACCTCGCAAGCTATTCGCGTTCGACTTCGATGGCGGAGAGGATCGGTTCGCCGGCCACCGGGACGAGTTCCACGACCAGGTTGTCGGTGACCGGGATGCCGGCGAATTCACGTTTCAGCTGGCGCCGCACTCCGCCTGCGTCACGGACGACGTCCAATCCCGCGGCGACGGCTTGCCCTTGCAGGCGGACATCAAACACGCGCTCACCGGCCTTGCGGTTGGCATCCAACTCGGCGAAGTACAGCTTCACTTTATAGGTGGCCGCCAGGTCCTGTTTGCCGACCAGGGGCAATTCGCAGCGCAGCAGTCCGCGGGCTTGGGACGAGAGCAGCCACGGTACGTCGGAGTTCTCGACGACGAGCGACTCGTCGTTATTGGCCTCAAAGCTGCCGCCCGGCATCAACTGGGGCTTGATGTCGAACACAAACTCCATGCGGCCCACGGTGGCGGGGCGCGGGTAGCTGAGCCACAGGTGATCGAAGCTGTCGCGGCGGTCTCCCGGTGCACCAAGATTGACGGCCAGGCTCTTCACCGGCGTCGTTGGCCCGGCCAGGCTGTAGATACCCCAGCTGGGAGATCGTTCCTCGCGAGGTTCGAGGACGACGGTTGAGGTGATGGAGAAGAGACACACGCAGCCCGCACTGGCTTCGGGGATCACGACCAGCCCGCTGCTGGGAATGGCATTGACCCAGCAGCCGAGTCGCTGGCCGGCGAAGTGGCGCGTGCCGCTGTCCTCATACAAATCGTAGTAGCCGATGAAACCCGAGCGGAAGAACATCATGTTGGGTGTCGCGGTGACGACGCCGCAGTGGTGACCCGGGCGGCTGAATTGCCAGTCGGAGTCGGCGCCGGTCAACGGATTCTGCCGTTTCTTGGGCTCCCCGGACTGCAACTCGAACGCCCACGGCTCGGCGATCACCACGTCGTCCACAAGAGCGGGGCGGTTCATGTAGTTCGCATCGCGAGACCACAGTTTGCGGCCTTGCCTGGTTTCCAGCACGACGAGCCGACGTTGGCTGAACTCGCCGCTGAGGAACTGTTTCCAATAGTGACCGTTGGCGTTGGCGCCGCAGACGAGCAGGTGGTCCTTGCGGTACATCAATGTCAGGTTACCGCCGCCCGCGCTCACGTTTGTGCAGTTCGTCACGTCGATGGGCTGGCGCCATTTCTCCTGACCGGAACGGGCATCGAGAGCAATGACGCGCCGCACGTCCAGCTGCTTGAGCTCTTCTTCCTTGCGTTTGGCGGCCTCGTCATCGAGTTTCTTGAACTCCGTCTTGTCTTGCCGCAGCAGAGCCTCTCGTTCGGCTTGGGAGATCGTGCTTTCGACAAAAAACAGCTGCCCGTCACCGATCGTAATTGTGACGTGCATGATGTGCGGCCCTTCGTAGCTCCAGGCCGTCCGGCCGGTTTTCAGGTCGATGGCGAAGATCTTGTCGCTGGCGCTTTCCACAGTCCGGCCGCGGCGACGCATCGCTTCGGTCAGCTCCTTGTGTAGGGTGCTGGTGCCGTACAGCATGCCGTCGTGATGAGCCACGTAACCCCATTCGCGGGGCAGGCCATCGGCGCCGGGCTGGGCCTTGTATTCGGCCTGGACTTTGCCCGTCGCCGCATCGAGCTGGGTGCAGGTATCGCGCACGACGACGAATACCGAATCGTCCGAAGCGGCGAGATTGCTCGTTTCGTTGTTGTTGAAGACACCGGTCCGGATCGCACCCGGGTTCATGTACTCCCACAGAAACTGGCCGTTGTAAGCGTCATAGGCGCGCAGGCTGTCGAGTCCCTGCGTGAAGAACCGGCCATTGGTGGATAGCGGCGAGGAGGCCGCTTCGTGCCGATTGATCATCTTGTTCGGACCGGGGTCTCCGTACCACAGGACACCCAGCGAACCTTTCACGCGGTAGTCCTCGCTGAAGCAGGTATTCGCGACATTTCCGTATTGATGGGACCATTCTCCCACCTCGGCGAGTTTCCCGCGTCGCAGGACGGCCCAGCGGTCGGCGACGGTAATGTCCGCATCGTCTCGCAGGTACAACCCCGCCAGCGACTGTTTCAACTCCGCGGGATCCACGGACGGCGAGCGCGGGTGGCCGGGGACACCAAAGCAGGCGACGCCGCCGCAGGGCTTGATCAGTCGTCCGAGCTCGACCGCGGTAGCCGGCAGTTTGCCCGAACGCAGAGTGCTCTCCGAGACGACCAGATTCGCAAAATAATTGGACAGTCCCGTCTGGTCCGGCTGTCCCTGGAACACGATGACGCGCGTACCGTACCAGCCCATGGAAGCGAATCGTTGACGGGCTCGGCGCACCTTGTCCGCATCGGGTTCGATGGCGTAGATCCGGAGCTTCGGAGCCTGGCGGGCGAGTTCATAGGCCAATCGCCCTTCCTCGTTTCCCAGGACGAGGGCGAAACCCAGGTCGACGCGAGACTGCCGCAAGATCTCCGCGGCGGCCTGCTGGTAGAAGGAAGTTTCCTCGTCGTCGGCAAACGGCCGCTGAGCGTATTCCGAGGGATAGACTGCGGGCTGGCCGGAGGCCGGTGCGGCGGAATAAGCATAGATCGATCCGGTGTTCGTGCTGACAAACAGCCGGTCGGCCGCGACGGCCAGACCGCGGACCTCCCCGTCCGTTTTCGTCGACCAGAGGACTTTCCCATCCTCCAGATCGTAGGCCCGCACCTCATCCATTCCGCCAACCAGCACGGTATTACCGGCCAGCACCATGGACGACTCGGCAGCGAACTCGGACCGCCACACGATCCCCTCCTGGGCGAGCTTCTCCATTTCGCGATCCAGTTCGGCGAGTTTCTGGCGGTCGTCGCGGATCGATCTGCGGGCGACAAACAACTCCTGCCGCTTCACGCTCGCCCGGGTGTGAACCTCGCGGTTCACGGCAATCACCTCTTTGCCGGTTGCGATGTAGGCATAGGGTCCGCGGAATGTCAGCTGGTTGCCTACGATGTACGCGAAGCCCGCATCGCCGGTGGACTGATCGAGTGCCAGGAAATGGTGCGGACCGGCGGAATACAGCTGGCCGTCCGAGAGCAAGGCACGGGAACCACCAATCTCGCCCCCGGCGGTCGTCCGCCAGGCGTAACTCTTCTTGAACACGAAATTCCCGGTCTGACGCTCGAAGGCCGCGGGCAGGGTCTGGCCGGACGGCACGAACAGCAGGTCTTCGTTGGCCAGCAGGTAGCCTTGCGGCGACAGGTCGTCCCGGCCGGCATCGCGCTGTGAAATACGGTCGTTCTTCCAGATCAGTCGGCCGGTACGCGCATCCGCTGCCGCCAGATAGACGGTTTCGTGCGGGAAAATGCCCGCGCCGAAGTAGGCAACGTTGTCGGCAATCAGCACTCCGGTGCGCACGGGCCACCGCGAGATCATTTTGCCGCGCGCGAGCAGCCGGTCTTCGCGCGGTCCGACGCGGAGCTTCCAGATTTCCGCGCCTGTGGCGGCGTCCACGCAGTACACGAAGCCGTCGTCGGAGCCGAAGTACGCGCGGCCGTCGTGCAGCGTCGGGGTCAGCCGCACTGGTCCGCCGGTAAAGAATGTCCACTGGGTCTTGCCCGTCGCGGCGTCGACACAGTGCACCTGGTGGTCGATCGAGGAACCGAAATACAGACGCTGACCCTGCACCGACACGTGATGTGCGTCGTCGAAACGCACGCGGTGCTTCATGACCATCCCTTCGATCGGCTCGCTCCGCGGGCCTTCCCAAGCCGACTCGGTGGGAGCCGCCGACCGGAATCGCCAGCTCAGCGACAACGGGAACTGGAGTGGCTGCTCCGTGACGCCGCCCCGAGTATTGTCGTGTTGATAGGTCGGCCAGTCGCCGCCCCAGGCAGTTAAGGACCAGCTGAGCGAGGCGGCCAAGAGGATCGTGCGGCACGTTGTCATCGCAATATCCCTCGAGGGAATGTTCGGAATCGTGATCAGCGAGCCGCGATTGTAACGAACCCCTTATGAAGAAACCATGAATCGGCGCTGGTCTGTTCGTCGTGGACCACGGCCGCCGAAAGGGAGGCCGCCCCGTGCGGGGGCCACATTGCACGCGCGAGCGAACTGTCCTAGGCTACGAGCGCAGCGAGCCAGGGCGGCAAGGGGCGGCGATCCGGTGTCATGTCAGGGAGAAAATACAACCATGGACGTCCACGAACTTACCAGGGAACTACACGAGAAGAACGACACCAAAATCGTCATGCTGGTTGCGGATGGTTTGGGAGGACTACCGCTGCAACCGGGTGGCAAGACGGAACTGGAAGCCGCCCGCACGCCGCATCTCGATGGGTTGGCACGCCGGGGCGTGCAGGGGGCCAGCATCCCGGTGCTGCCCGGCATCAGTCCCGGCAGCGGGCCCGGGCACCTGGGGCTGTTCGGTTACGACCCCCTGCGCTATCGTATCGGCCGAGGCGCGCTGGAAGCCACCGGCATCGGTTTTGAACTGGGCCCGCAGGACGTCGCCATCCGCTGCAATTTCTGCACGCTGGATCGCGCGGGCAATATCTCTGACCGACGCGCGGGGCGCATTTCCACCGAGGAAAGCGCTCCGCTCGCGATCAGCCTCCGCCAAGTCAAGATTCCAGGCGTCGAGATCTTCGTCGAGCCCGTGAAGGAGCACCGATTTGTAGTCGTGTTCCGTGCTCCGGGACTCGGAGACCAGGTGCGCGATACGGACCCGCAAGCCACCGGAGTACCGCCGCTCGAGCCGCAAGCCGCGGATGCCGCGAGTCAAAGGACGGCCGACATCGCCAGCCAGTTTCTACGCCAGGCTCGCCAGATCCTCGCACATCATCCCAAGGCGAACTTCCACACCATGCGTGGCTTCGCCGCCAAACCGGCGCTGCCGACGTACCAGGAAGTCTATGGTCTGAAGGCCGCCGCTATTGCCGTCTATCCCATGTATAAAGGGCTGGCACGTCTCGTGGGCATGACGCTCGTCGGCAAAGCGCAGACCCTGACCGAGCAACTCAATCTGCTCCAGCAACACTGGCAGGATTACGACTTCTTTTTCATCCACTTCAAATACACCGACAGCACCGGCGAAGACGGGAACTTCGATGCCAAGGTGGCGCGGATCGAGGAACTCGACGCCGCCATTCCGCGTATCGAGGCGTTGCGGCCGGACGTGCTCATC
>JBFWYF010000356.1:0-7169 GCA_050186685.1 Pirellulaceae bacterium | reverse complement strand
TCGATAACGGCGCTCAGGGGGCCCTGTGGGTCTCGCAGACGACAGCGGGGCGTAAGAATTGTCTGCGATTCGAGATCGCCGGGTCGACGCAGTCACTCGCGTGGAACAGCGAATGTCCGAACCGCTTATGGATCGGCCACCGGGATGGTCCGAACGAGACGCTGATTCGCGACCCGGCGCTGTTGAGCTCCCGCGGCGCGGCCATCTCGAACTATCCGGGGGGACACAACGAGGGTTTTCCCGACACGTTCAAGCAGCTTTTTCGCAGCTTCTACGGCTATGTGGCCGCGGGGGACTTTTCGGCCGCTCGGCCATTTCCGACATTCGCAGACGGGCACCGCGAGATCTTGCTCTGTGAAGCGATCCTGCAGAGCCATCACGATCGCGGTTGGGTGGATGTACCCGACAAATGACGGAAGCCGTCCCCGTTCAGCAGGTTGCGACCAGTGCGCCCGAGAGGACTCGAACCTCCGACCTGCGGTTTAGGAAACCGCTGCTCTATCCGGCTGAGCTACGAGCGCTGCAACGACTTACGAGGCGGACAATTCTATCCGGCTTCCCCTCACCACGACAGTGTGCCTCATGCTCGTTGCCGTTCCACTTTGTAGCACGTCCAGCGCCATCCTGGCCCAGTCCCTGTAGTCAAAGTGGTCGCTTGGCTGGCACCCCTGCGGAAGTCTTGGGCCGGGACCGACGAAACGGTGAGGAGCGCCGCTGCAAAAGTCTTGTTTATCCTCACGGCTGATCCTCGATCCTCTTGCTTCGTAAACCGTGAGTGGCGGCAATCAAGTACCGAGAAAAATAATCGAATGACCAAGTTGTTCGGCTTCCGCCAGATTGTGCGTGACCAGTACGGTGGGAATGGCAAAGGCCTCCAGGATGGCTCGAAGCTCCCGCCGGAGGTTTTCTCGAAGGTAGTCGTCGATCGCCGAGAGTGGTTCGTCGAGCAGCAGCAGCCTGGGTCGTCGCGCAAGAGAACGGGCCAGCGCGACTCGCTGTTGCTGACCTCCGGATACCTGATAGGGAAAGCGATGTTCAAGTCCCGCAAGATCTACCGCGCTGAGTAGTTCCGCGACACGCGCCTTGCGGGCCGAGGCGTCCAGCGATCCCAGGCCATAAGCAATGTTTTGCGCGACCGTCAGATGCGGAAAGAGAGCATAGTCTTGAAAAAGGTAGCCCACGTCGCGCTGCTGAGGCGACAGGAAAGCGCGGGTCGCCGCGTCGAACCAAACCTCTTCATCCTGGCCACCGTGACATGCAATTCGGCCCGCGCTGGGTCGTGCAAGCCCGGCGAGACATCGAAGGACCGTCGATTTGCCGCAACCTGAGGCCCCGAACAGTACCGTGATCGAAAACCGACGTAGCGGCAGCCGGAGGTCGGCCGAGATTCTGGGACCACGCTTGAATGACAGCGAAAACTCCGCACGCAATTCGCCAACGAGTTGCCTGGCGGGAAAGACATGTCCTGAGGTCACCCCCATGTGCGACGTCCTCGAATCTGCACCCAACAAAGCACGACGAACGAAAACACCACGAGTGCCAGTGCCGTGCGGTTGGCCGAGGCGTAGTCCAACGCTTGCACTTGATCGTAGATGGCCACCGAGAGCGTGCGAGTTACGCCTGGGATGTTGCCGCCCACCATCAAGACAACACCGAACTCTCCGATCGCGTGTGTAAACGATAACACGAGCCCCGTCAAAATACCCGGCCACGCCAAAGGCAATGTGACGCGAAAAAACGTGGCCGCTCGTGAGACTCCGAGACACCAAGAGGCTTCGATATACCGCCGATGCACGGCCGTGAACGCCGCCACAAAGGGGCGTACAGAAATGGGGAGGTTACAGAGGATGGTACCGACCAGAATTCCGGCGAACGTAAACGGTAGTCGTTGGCCCGTGACCGCCAGACACACTTTACCGAGCGGGCTCTGAGGGCCCAGAGCCACCAGCAGGTAGAAGCCGAGCACAGTCGGCGGCAACAACATCGGCATCGCGACCGCCGCTTCAATGAGGAAACGACCTCGCCATTGCGTCGTCGCCAGCCAGTACGCGAGCGGAATACCCAGAATTGCCAGGATGGCAGTCGAAGCGATTGCCAGGCGAATGGTCAACCAGAGTGCGGCGAAGTCCATCCGAGTTACCACCCTACGGCGGGGATTCAAATCCGAAGTGTTGGTAAACATGTCGAGCCGGTTCGCTGGTCAAGAACGACCTGAGCTGGTCGGCGGCGGCTCGCTCACGACCGGCGTTCAGTATCACCCCTCCTTGCAGTAACTGCGGATAAGCATCGGCGGGAACCGGCCTGAATCGTCCCTTGCCCTGCATCGAGGGTGCCATCGCCAGGGACAAAGCAATGATGCCGACGTCCGCGCCTCCGCTCTCCACGAATTGGGCGGCCTGACTCACGTTCTCGCCGAGCACGAGCTTTTCCTTCGCGGCTTCATACACCCCCAGGTGCTTCATCGCGGCCTCCGCGGCCCGTCCGTAGGGAGCGACTTTCGGGTTCGCGATGGCGACTTTCTTGACTCGCTCGTCCAGTACGGCTCGCATCCCGAGTTTCTCGACGTTCAGATCCGAGGTGTTCGGCACCCAGATGACCAGGTGTCCAACCGCATACGGAAACACGGATGTCGGGTCGGCCTGCCCGCCCTCGCCAAGCTGGCTGGGAAATTGAATGTCGGCCGACAGGAAGATGTCGAACGGTGCTCCGTTTTCGACCTGTGCGTACAGCCTGCCGGACGAACCATACGTCACTTCCGCTGTTACCGACGGATGCGCCTCGTGAAACTTCGTCAGCAGCTCGGCCAACACGAATCGCAGGTCAGCCGCCGCCGCGACTGTCAGCCTCGTCCTTTCCGATGAAGCCGGCGAGCCGTCGAGTCTGGTTTGGCTGGCCCCCTTAGCAGCCGCCGGCGGCGGCGCTGTCCGGGTGCGTTCTCCACACCCGGCCAAGATGCCGACCAACCCTAACAAGCACAAGGCGATTGGATCTCGCATCATTATGCATCTCTGTCGACCGGCGATTCCTGAATCGCAAAACGCCTCGGTCTACCCAATTGCACGGGACAAAATGGGGGCCGATCGTCGTCATCGCCACGGCCGAATGCGAGTAGCCCTTGCTGTGCCTCCGGACTACGCAGGAACTCCCCCAACGCTCGCGCGGCGCGCGTCCGCGGTGCTGCGTCATCTTCCCGTAAGACCGCGTTCATTCTCGTTCTCCTGGCTCGCAAGTCGTTCAGAGTGGGGCCAGGCCCACTTGTCGGCGACCGTTCCAATTGCCCGGATCATAGCACACTGTGTCAGGATCCTGTCAGTCCCGTCCCGGCGAGGGAAAGCCCAGCGTACAAAAAGTCCTGCTGGCATTCGCGTTTTGCTGTCTGGCCAGCGAAGTCGCGTCGAGTCCGCATCTGGCATGGAGCGACGACAAGCCCTTACCGCCGGTGGAAGCCCGGCAACGGCCCAACTCCTCTCCGCGGCTCAACGCCTCCGCGTGGAACATCCCCTTCTCATAATGCGGTTGTTCCGCCCGCTGACCACCCGCTGCTCGTCCAGCGATTTCCGGAAGTAAGCTTTGGCACTGGAAGTATGCCGCCAGGCGCTGGTGGCTGGCGACTCGGCTTTCCGCTGTCGGCAAGTACCTCTGGCAAACGGCCGAGTACAGATGGCGATGAAAGAAATATCGGAGCGATCCCCGATGCTGCAAGTAAGATCGCCGCTGTCGCAACATGGGGAAAAGACCATTCGAGCTCTGGGCGATGTCCGATACGGATTCCACCAGCTGCACAGTTCTCCGTCGCTAGGACCGCGCCGTGCCGAGGCGCGCAAAGACAGCGCGTCCCGAAATGTCGATGAAATGAACACCCGCATCGTCCGTCACGGACTTTTCATGCGATCGCCCATGTGAAGCGAGGTTTTCCGCGTCCGGGATCTACTTCTCCTCGATCCGTAACCCCGCCTTCTCATCGGCCATGGCGATCCGGGCCGAGCCGGTGCAGCCCTGGTTCTTCCCGCATTGGCCGGTGGCTGACAGAAAACGGCCGTCGGACAGGCCGACAATCCCCAGCGAGCAGTCGTATTCATACCGGCCCTTCAGCTGGAAATCGGCATCGGTGACGAGCAGGACTTTCGGATCGCCGTAGCAGCCGAACCACCAGCGGTCATGGGCAAACGTAGCCGTCTGGATGCCCAGGTGGGTGTGGCCGCTCCGGATGATGTGTTTCTGCTGGAACCGGAAGTTGGCGTCGTACTCGTAGACGAAATTCACTTCGACGCCCTCGGGCAAGCCGCCCACGACGAAGAAATGGCCCTGGCGAAAGCCGATGCCGCCTGCCCCGTGGAAGACTTCCTGCACCTCGTGACGGGACGTTTCCGTGAGCGTAGCGGCATCGTAGACGTAGACCCACGAGTCGGCGTTGCCCTGCGAGTCATTGAATGTGCCAAGGTTCACGGCGACGAACAACTTGCCATCGTGGCAGCACAGATCGCCGTGATGGTTTGCGACCGGCAATTTCTTCAGCAGCTTCCCGTTCAGGTCGGTCTTTACGAGCGTCGTCGTAAAGGACCAATAGATCGCTTCCCTGTCGGCACAGATACCTTGCAGGTGATGCGGGTACGCCCCGTCGCAGGTAACGTTGCGGAAGTCGTCGGCTAGGACCGACGAAACGGTGACGAGCGCCGCCACATACGCGATGACTGTCCTCATGGCTGATCCTCTTGCGTCTACTTTTCGATGGCCTTCTTCCGCGGGAATTCTTGCCCGTTCGATTCTACCCACTTGGTCGGACCCAAAGGGGATGCGTGCCCTTGTCGAAGCCCGATGGTTCGTTCAGATGAAAATTGTAGTGCCGCTTGCAGTGCGGCTGCGGGTGGAACGACCTGTCTCGGCGCGAATCATGTAATGTGAAGCGGCAGTCGCAGTGCGAGGCGTGTGTGCTGATTTCCAGTGGCGACTCGACGACCATCGAGCCAACATGGACGTTGCCGGCGAGGCTCCTGGTCTTCGAACACCTGCCTGAACGCCAACGGAAACCCAGGATGGGCGAGGCAGGCCGATGTTTTCCCGACGCCCGATTCCCCTGCGACAAACAGAATCCGTGCCCGGTCGGTCATCTGTGCTTCGCCAGTCGCTCGCAAGCTTCCAGCATCGCCTTGAGTGGTTCTGGATCGGCCAGTCGGTGATCGTTGCCCACGTCGATGAGTGTCTCGGGTGGCAGGCCGCTCTGGGCGACAAGTTCCTCCGAGTCGCTGAAGGGAATCACATCGTCGGCTCGGCTGTGGAGGATAACGGAATTTGGCTTGAGCTTCGTGGCCGTCCCCCAATTCTTCCAAGCCGGGCAGAGCAGAACGAGCGGCGTGTCTCGGGAGTCGATGTTCATGGCGACGGCACCGCCACGAGAAGAACCGACGATCACGTCAGGCTGGTGTCGATCGTAGTCGGCCTGAGCGGCGCGAACGGCGTCATCCAAGTCGTCGTCGTTCAGGGCGGGATTGATGACGGAATGCTCCGCGTCCTTGAGGTAGCTCGGTTTTACACCGCCCGGAACCGAGTGCCAGCCGTGGAGGAAGAGGATTCTCACGATTTCCGTCTCTCCTGCAACAACGTCCATTCGAATGCCATCTCGATGCACTCCGGTCACATCCGCCCTGGGCCATGGGGGGTTGCATGCCGTCGCTTTTCCCAGCGCGCGGATGACGCAGCTCGAACGCGATGCCAACCCCAGCCGTTTTCGACCACACCGTTCCGATCGCTAGGGGATACGCGTGGAACATTGCTCCTCTACTCGCGGATGATTACGTCTGCCTCCTTTTCGCCAAGACAGGCAAGCATCCGGGGCTTGCCGCACGCGTTTCGGTCCCCCGGCCGACCTCGAATCGCCCGAGCACAGTGAAATGTTCCCATCCCGGTCCGATGGACATGGGTGCCTCGCGAGAGCAAAGAGCAAGGCACTGTACATCATGGAATCGCGGCAACGAACCTACCCTCTCCGGACTGGAACTTCCCTGAACTACCACCATGGAGGCAGACGTGAATGGCACTGTCGGGCTTTAAGTTATGTCACGTGCAGTGTTTGCGTAGTTCACGTCGCAACTGAGTCGTGATTTTTGCATGAGCTTGTATCCGTGGCGTCGGCGTTTGATTACGCGTGGTTCGGGCCGGCCAGATCGGTTGGCAACTTCACAGGCGGCGATCTGCCGCGGCGGCGGAAGTCGTGCGAAGGAGAAAAGAGTCCCGGCCTCATTTCCGCCCCCGAGACGATTCCAAAGTGCGCGAAATCCGCTTACCGAGCACGAATAACTGCTTCTGTTTCAATATGGATAGTTGGAGAATAGTTGGGCTGCTCAAGGTAGATTGCAAACCATTGATAGCAGTACGGGTTCGCAATCGCCTCACGGAAAGAAATGTTCAAAGGCAGCCTACCGTTTGTCTTGACACCTCCAGGATGCGCATCTGAGCGATATCCGTTGAAGTGATGGATCATCTCGTGAATAAGGGCGCCACATCGAAACAATTTGTCGCGGCCGAAGTATTGTCTTGAAATGTATACGAGCCGTGACATTCGGCCCTCATAAGGCGCCGCAGCGAAATGATGTGGCTCCAACATTTTGCCTTCTTTGTCGTAGTGAAAGCTGGCATCATTAAGTTCCTTCCAACAGCGCCTAAATCGCGATTGAATATCAGCTATCTCTGAACGATCTTGAATCGAGACGTTAAATGTATGACGTAAGAGAGTAATAAGGCTAGGTTTGTTCACTGGTGATGCCACCAGTGCATTCATGCACTTCTGGGCAAGTCGGGAGGCGCGCTGCACGTCATCAACAATTTCCGTTATCTGAGGCGATGAAAAGTCCCGATACTTAAGGAAAGAATTCGGGTTGGACTTGAATCGTGCCTTTAATTCGCTGATCTTTGGGTCATTGCCAATGCTTTTTGCATTGTCCAGAATAGCCGTAATATCTTTGACCTCCTGTTCCCGGATACTGTTGCCGTCGCATGCACTATAGATGATAGCGAGCATTTCGTCGTACGAAAGCTTTCCATCGCCGTCGAGGGCACGGCTCAGCGCTTGTGCTACAGTCGCGTCTTTCACCATTGCTTCAAGCTTGTACTTTCTTCGGGCAGCCATAAGTGAGCGTACTCCTGCGGGTGGGGGGATGGGGACGTGACTCTTA
>JBFWYF010000355.1:0-7174 GCA_050186685.1 Pirellulaceae bacterium | reverse complement strand
CCGGTGGGCCAGCGACCGGTTGCACACGTTCATCATCGAAGGGATGGCCGCGAATGATGAATTTTTCCGCGGGCGTCCTGTGGAGTACTACCCGTACGTCGAGCCCACGCGGGGCGCGGGAAAAGGGCTGCTCGAACGGTTGTCGCAGTGGGCCTGCGTCGTGGTCACGGACGACTTTCCGTCTTTCTTTCTGCCCCGGATGGTCCGGGCGGCGGTGGAACGCGTCGCCACCCGCCTGGAATTGGTGGACTCGAACGGGCTGCTCCCCCTGCGGGCCGCGGACAAGGTGTTCGCCCGAGCGTTCGATTTCCGGCGGTTTCTTCAGCAGCGGCTGTTGCCGCATCTCGGCGAACTTCCCTCGCGCGACCCGCTGGCGGGGGCGGCGGTACCCGTTCGGAACTGCATTCCGGTGGAAGTCCGGCGGCAATGGCCGCGGGTCGCGGGCTCCTGGGAGCGGTTGGTCCGCGTCGGGGTCGGCGATTTGCCATTGGATCACACCGTAAGACCCGCTGAACTGCGCGGAGGCTGGCAGGCGGCGCAGGGTGCCTGGGATCAGTTTCTTCGACAGAAGCTGCCGTCTTATGCCCTGGCACGGAACCAGCCCGACCGCGATGTGGCCAGCGGTCTTTCCCCCTATCTGCACTTTGGTCACATCTCCGTCCACCAGCTCTTCGACGATCTTACGCGGCAGGTGGGCTGGACGCCGGCGGACGTCCACCTGAAAGCGACAGGCAGCGCGAGCGGCTGGTGGGGTGCAAGCGCGGAGGTGGAGGCGTTCCTAGACGAACTGATCACGTGGCGCGAGCTGGGCTACAACATGTGTTGGCAGTGCGAGGACTACGACCAGTTCGCGTCCCTCCCGGCCTGGGCGCGGCAGACGCTGGCCGAGCACGCATCGGATCCGCGTCCGCGTGTGTATGAGCTGGCAGAATTCGAGGCATCGCGCACTCACGATCCTCTGTGGAACGCTGCTCAGCGGCAGCTCGTACGGGAGGGACGCGTGCACAACTACCTGCGGATGCTCTGGGGCAAGAAGATTCTGGAGTGGTCTGCCTCGCCGCGCGAGGCGCTGGCGGTCATGATCGAGTTGAACAACAAGTATGCGCTGGACGGACGTAATCCGAACTCGTACAGCGGCATATTCTGGGTGCTCGGGCGGTATGATCGCCCATGGGGGCCCGAGCGACCGATTTTCGGCAAGATCCGTTACATGAGCAGCGAGAACACGGCGCGCAAGGTCAGTGTTGGGAATTATCTCCGGGCGTTTGGTCCTGAGTCGTAGACGACCGCAGCTCTCTGCGGTTTGCGCGCTGGCCGTCGGCCGATCAGTCCAGTCGGGTGGTTCGGCGACCGCGCGAGCGAAATTGGCCCTCGCTCAGGCCAGCACCTCGCGGATGACGCGGCCGTGGTCCATTTCCAATCGACGCCGACCGGGCACCTCGAGCCGGCGATTGTCCAAGCCGAGCAGATGGAGGACGGTCGCATGCAGGTCGGTTACATAGTGGCCGTCGCCCAGCGCATGGTAGCCCAGCTCGTCGGTCTCCCCGTGCACGAAGCCACGCTTCAGACCCGCACCGGCCATCCAGATCGTAAAGCCATGTGGATGGTGGTCGCGGCCCGTATTGCCGCCGCCACGCAGCTCGAGCCCGGGAGTCCTGCCAAACTCGGTACCGAACACGACGACGACGTCGTCCAAGAGCCCCCGCTGCTTCAGATCCATGATCAGTCCAGCGACAGGGAGGTCGATGGAAGCACACAGCCGAGTGTGGTTGTCTTTCAGTTTCTGATGCGAGTCCCAGGCTCCGTACGGCGAAGGAAACACCTGGACAAATCGCGCGCCGCGTTCGACGAGACGGCGGGCGGCGAGCAACCGCTGGCCCGCGACTCGGGTGGCATCCTGGTCCAAGCCATACTGCCGCGTCGTCGCCGCGGTCTCCTGGGCCAGATCCAGAGCTTCCGGTACGGCCGCCTGCATTCGGAACGCCAGCTCATACGCACGGATTCGCGCTCGCAAGGCCTGGTCCTCGGGATACTCCACGGCGGATAGCTCGTTGAGCCGACCGATTGTGGCGTACTCGTGCTGCTGCTGTGCCAACGATTGGCCCGTTGGGCGCTGCGCGAACGGCAGCGGGCTGGTGGAACCGAGGGCCAGCGGGATGCCGGTGTGCTGGGGACCGAGATACAGCGAGTGGATGGATTCGCGCGTGTCGGATCGCGTCGGACCTCCCAGCACGACGAACTGCGGCAGGTTTTCATTCAGGGTTCCTAATCCGTAATGAGCCCAGGCACCGATGCTCGGCTGCGATTCGTCCAGCTTATGCCGACCCGTGTGGAACTGGTTTTCCGCCGCGTGATCGTTATCGGTCGTCCACATGTTACGGACGAAACACAGGTCGTCGGCGCATCGCGCCAAATGAGGCCACCAATCGGTTATGCCGACTCCCGAATCGCCGTGTTGTTTCCAACCGACCTGCATCGGAAAAATCGTCGGATAGACGTCCCGGACGTTGATTTCCTCAGCCGGCACAGATCGAAACCGTTCGCGATGCAGCGGGGAATGGACCGGGTTTTCGAAAGGCGTCTTGTCGAACGTCAGTCCCGCGTATTGATTGAGTGCCGGTTTGGGATCGAAGGTCTCGACGTGACTGTAGCCGCCGGACAGGAAGATCCAGATCACCGACTTGGCACGCGGCGGGAAGTGCGTCCCCGGTCCGCCTGACGGGCTCTCGCCGGCGCGGAGGATTCCATCCCGGGCCAGCATCGCGGCCAGCGCCATGCCGGTGACTCCCATTCCGAGATCGGCGAGAAAGGCCCGTCGCCTGATCGGGGAACAAGTGCACGGAAAGTCCTGCAAGGCTGGCTCATGGCGGGCTCGATGCGACATGGAGGCATGACCTTTCGGTGGCAGGCGGGGACGACCAAACGACGCCTTAGCGGATCGCGAGGAAGTCGTTGTGATTGAACAGCACCCGGACGAGGCTTGCGAAAGCTCGCACGTCTGCGTCCGGCGAACCGGCCGAAGCCGCCAGCTGCTGTTGCTGAACCACGGCGTCCAGGCAGATGCACAGCTCGGCTTCGGAAGGAGGCCGGTTGAGGATGCGGATAAACATCGAGTCGACAAATTCCCGAGCGGTTGGTCCTACGGCATTGTCGGTCGACGAGTGGTGGCGCTGCCAGTCCTGCACCAGCCAGCCACTCATCTCGTGCACCAAATCGCTATTCGTCAGCGCCAAGGCCTGCTGAGGGACAATGCTCGTCACACGGCGGTAACACTCGCGCGGATCGGGGCCATCGA
Source organism: Pirellulaceae bacterium (assembly GCA_050186685.1). Classification (GTDB taxonomy): domain Bacteria; phylum Planctomycetota; class Planctomycetia; order Pirellulales; family Pirellulaceae; genus CAZFLF01. Next base: position 3,879 of record JBFWYF010000355.1, on the reverse strand, counting down.
ACAGCTCCCCTAAGGCGCTTCTTCCGCCCGCTTCCGGATAGATGCTGTAATAGAGGCTACGGCGGTAAGTCGTCAGCGCGTCCTTGTTCTCGATTTCGACGCCGCCGCGCCGCAGGTCCAACCGATCGGCGATGAAAAGCAGGCTATCCCGAACGACCTCGGCCTCCATGCGCCCGACGTTCATCCGCCACAACAGCCGGTTCTCCGGATCGGCGGCGACGTTCGCGTGCGCGTCGCCCACCGACGAGACGCGGCGATACGCCTCACTGGTGACGATCAAGCGATGGAGATACTTCATATCCCACCCGGAATCCATGAACTCGACGGCGAGCCAATCGAGCAGAACGGGGTGCACGGGACGCGCGCCGTTCCGGCCGAAGTCGTACAGGCTGGCCACTTGCGGGGCATGAAAGTGCCGAGTCCAGATATGGTTGACGGCGACCCGAGCCGTGAGCGGGTTGTCGCGACGGGTAATCCAATGCGCCAAAGCTCGACGCCGCCCTGTGCTCTCCGCGGGATAGGTCGGCGACAAAGGGGAATACGAGGTCATCTGTTTCGGATCAAGCAGTGCTTTCTGCGCCTGCCGCCGCGCCTCGTATGCCGCGGAGACCGCCTTTTCGGCCGTGGCCACCGCCTTTACTCGCTGCGCACTGCCGGCCGGTTGGGCCTCGGCCTCATGCATCGCCAGTTCGGCAGCGAGCGCATTGGCTTCGCTACGTGCGAAACGGGCCTGCCGCTCGGCGCGGCTGGCGATCCAGGTCAGCCGCTTTGCGACTTCCGCGTCCGATTGCTCAAAACGGGCAACGTCGGCCGCCAGACGGGCTTCCAGGCTATCGCATTCCGCCCGGGCGGCAGCCAGCTGCACTTCGGCCAGCCGGCGTTTTCGTTCCGGTAGTGGTGTGCCGGTCGGATCCATTGAGGAGCGCGCCGCGCTCATCGCCGCTTCCGCACGCTCCAGCGCGGCTTGTACGTCCGCGCGTAGCGCCACACGGATCTCGGAGCGAAGTCCCGGATACCAGGCTGTTGGCGGCAAACGAACGGGCGTGATTTCCAGCGCCGTTAGCTGCAGCGCTTCGGGCAAACCTGGCGGAATGGAACCGCGATCCTGGAGCCGGTTGCGCTCGTCGCCCCCCGTGTAGAACCAGGTTGGCGCCTGAGGGCTCCGGTCAAATACCCGTACGGCCCCCAACCGCTGCACGCTGCGCGAGCCAGCATACGTGTAGTCCTGGAAAACTCCCGGATCCGCCTCGCCGGGCACTCGGTCCTGACGTATGTAGAGCGGCTCGAAAAAAGCCCGCAGCCGAAAGTAGTCTTCCTGCGAAATCGGATCGTACTTGTGATCGTGGCAGTGGGCGCACTGGAACGTCAAACCAAGAAAGGCTTTCCCGGTATGTTCCACCGTACTCCGCATCCATTCGTTCGGATTCAGCGAAAAATAGTTGCGGATGAGATAGCCCGTCGCGACGCCCGTTTCATAATCTTCCGGACAGATTTCGTCGGCGGCGAGCATTTCGCGGACCATGCGATCGTAGCCATGGCCGGCGTTCAGCGACTGGACGATCCAGTCTCGCCACCGAAAAATCTGCGAGGCGCTGTTGCGGACGTCGTTGGCGTCGCGACGACCATACCAGTCGCTGTACCGCCAGACGTCCATCCAGTGGCGGCCCCAGCGTTCGCCGTAACGCCCGTCCGCCAGCAGACGATCCAGCATCTGCTCGTAGGCATTCGGGGAGGTATCGGCCAGAAACGCTTGTACTTCACTTTCGGTCGGCGGCACCCCAAGCAGGTCGAGGTAGACTCGCCGCAGCAAGACAGCTGGCGAAGCCGGCGGACGAGGTACGAGACCGTGCTGCGCGAGTTCCGCTTCGATGAACGCATCGATCGGGTTGGCGGCACGTGCCGACTGCGCCACGGGCAATGGAACACGACGCGGGGGTTGAAACGCCCAGTGGTCCCGCGGATCCGCGTCCGCACGTTCCCCCGCCGGCGAAGCGGCCCCCGCCCGAATCCACTCGCGCAGCTGGTCGAGCTCCGTGCTCGTCAGCGGATCTCCGTCGGGAGGCATCCGCTCGGCAGGGTCCTCCGCCGTCGTTCGCTTCCATAAGAGGCTGTCATCGGGCTGCCCCACGGTCACGGCCGGACCACTTGTCCCACCCGCCCGTATCCGCTCGCCCGTGTCCAACCGCAGCCCCCCTTCCTGCTTCAGGGCGCCGTGACAGGACAGACAACGCGACCGCAAGAGCGGCTTGATGTCGCGTTCATAATCCACGGGGGCGCCGCGCAGTGCGGGGACGCCACACGCCGCCACAAGCAGGACGATCGGGATACCCGTTCGGCAGGTCCGAGCCATACATCACCTCTCGGACCCCCATTGTGCAAGGTGCGTGTCCACCCCGCAATCCGCTCCTTTCTCCACGAATCTTCAGAAATCGGTTCCGGTACGTCAAATCTGTCGCATGAAAGCCACGAGGTCGGTCTTCTCCTCGGCGGTCAGCTGGAGTTCCAGCACGAGATTGAAAAACTCGACTGTGTCCTCCAGGGTCAGGCACCGGCCGTCGTGCAGGTACGGCGGACTATCTTTGATCCCGCGGAGCGTGAATGTCTTGATGGGGCCATCACCCGGTTCGTCCGCCAGAAAACGCTCAACGCGGAGATCGTGCATCTGATGGTCGAGATAGAAGGGCGCCGGATGACACACCGCACACTGCCCTTTCCCAAAGAAAACCTTTTCGCCGCGGAGCTCGCTTTCCGTCGCCATGCGAGGATTCAGCCGCCCCACGACCGTCAACTTCGGCGCAGGTGGAAAGTCGAACATGTTCTGCGCCTGAGCCATGTGCGGAATCACACTGCGTGGCAACTCCTGGAACCCTTTCTTCATCGCACGAATCGGATCGCCGTTGAAGTACGCCGTGCGCTGTTCAAACTCGGTAAAGTCCTCGACGGAACGCAAGCTGCGTTTGGAACCGTGTATCTGCTGGTTGAACATGCCTCGGAGGCTGACCGTGTCGATCCGGAACCGACGATGCTGCGGTCGTATGTCGGGCGTCAGATGGAACTGCGCCGTAGTATGCCCGTTGACATGACAATCGAAGCACGCCACGCCCATGCTCGGCGCCGCGGTCTTGCGGTCATCCGTGGCATTGAACTCCTCCTGGGGGAGCGGCGTCAGCAGCAGCCGCAGCCCCTCAAGCTGGACCGGTGTCAGAATATTGCTGAACAGCTCATGGAAATTATTGATGCTGACGACCTGACCGCGCGAGACGTCACCCAGTTCAGGACGATTCTGGAGGAAGATGGCCGGTGGGAACTCCGGCAGAAACGCTTCGGGGATATCAAAATCGACATCAAACCGCTGCAGGCGAGGGAACATTTCGATCTGCGCTTGGGGGAAGACCTGGCCGCCGTTCGTGTGCAGCGGATGGGGCAGCGACGGATAAGGAAACAGCTTCTGGCGACGGATATCCGCGGGGCTCATTTTTCCGAGCTGCTCCCATGTGACGCCTTGGGTCAGGCGGGCCGTGGGGCCGACGCAGAGGGGCTTGCCGCGCGACATCTTGGCGTTCGGATCGGGCCGGGGTGTCAGGTCGTACCGGCTTTCGAGCAACTTGCGCTGTGCCGCGTTGACGCTCGGCCGGGCCTCCGATTCTTTTTGAATGATTTCCTCGGCTGGCTGCATGGGCCGATCCGAGTTGAGGGGGTCGCGTGCGAAATCGAATCCCTTCAGTTGGCCCTCTTTCGGCTGGGTCGCGAGCACCGGTGAAACGGCGGGCGCCTGTCCTCCTGCATATATCTCGGCGCGATCATGCTGGGTCAGCTGTTGCTCGACACGTCGAACCGGGACGTCGCGAGGCTGTTGGACGTCGGCCACGGCGTCAGCCG
>JBFWYF010000354.1:0-7184 GCA_050186685.1 Pirellulaceae bacterium | reverse complement strand
CTCTGCGAACGGCGCCGCTCGGATTGCGTCCCACCTTGTCGGGTGCCGGCGGAATTACACTCGACATCACGACCCAGATTGTTGACGCCACGCGGGCACCCAATCTCGGTCTGGCGTCGCCCTCGAACACGGGCGCGTACTCGCTGTCGGTCGAAGTGGTCAATCCGTTCGCGACTCACCGGGACGGCAATCGACTGAACTTGATCGGCGGTACTGACGTCACTTTCACGGGCTTGCCTAACTCGTTCCTGGAGGGACGCCCGGGTGTCACGCAGCCTGGCCGGACTCCCATCCAGGTCGACGCGTCCTTCAGCCGTGACGAGGTCGCGACATCGGTCGCCCAGGCCATTGGCCGCGCGACGGGTGGATACGCCCAGCAGATTGTGGTCAGCGGCGGAGCCGACATCGCGGACGGCGAGATTTTTACTCTCAGCGACGGCATCCGGTCAGCCACTTTCGAGTTCGACAGTGGCTACAGCCTGCAACTGCCCGACCTCGCGACCGATCCCAGCGCCTATCTGGACGGCGAGACATTCATCGTCAGCAGCAATAACGCGCAGACGACGTTTGAGTTCGACAGCGACGGGGTAACGAGCAGCGGCAACATCGGGATCCGCTTCAACGACATCGCGATCAACGTCCCGACGGGCGGCGTCACGTTCGGAGGAATTGCCGACGGCCAGACTTTCACGATTGACCAGGGACTCGGCACCACACCTGTGGTGTTCGAATTCGACACGAACGGTTTCGTCACTCCCAACAATGTCGCGGTGACGCTGACCACTACGTCCAATCAGAATGACGTCGCCAACGCCATGGTGCTGGCTATCCGCCAGTCCAGCCTGGGACTGATACCCGTCAATCGCGGTCAAGGACAGGTCCAGCTCGGCGTGACCGATCATAACGTGGACCTCACGAATTCACCGGCACTGACGCAGCAATTGGTACAGGTGACGCAGGACGAGATGGCCAGCAAGGTGGTGAACGCCATCGCGGGTGCTCCGCTCGGATTGAGTCCGGCGCACCTCGGTTCGGGTCTCGTCCACCTGGGAGGCAATGCCGGCCACTCTGTGGATGTTACGAATGCCGTTAAGCTGCAGCTGACGGGTTCGCCGGGAACGTCGGATCCCAATGCGATCGTGATTCCCATTTTCCCCTCGGTGGCTACTTCCGCGGCCACCGTCTCGCAGCTCGTCCTGGCAGCCATCAATACGGCCATCACAACACGTGGCCTGAACTTGACCGCCGTGGCGAACGGCTCGCGCCGCATCGATCTGAGCGGCAATGGTCTGGTATCGGAATTCTCGAACGCCCCGTCGCTGACCATCAATGCGGCCGGCGATTCGGTTAAGACGTATCAGAACATCGTCAAAGTCATCGGTCACACCGTGTCGAACCCCGGGCCATTCGGCCTTGAGTCAAGTCTGGCGGGCGACAGTTTCGGAGCCTTCAACACGAGTGGTCCCCCCAACGCGACGCAGTATCCGGGTGCCCTGCGCGGCATGGACAACGCTCACGAAGGCGCGTACATCGATGACATCATCATTGGTTTCGCTGAACGTGGTGAAATGATCACCGGTGCGACGCCAAATCCCAATTTCGTCGCCAACCAGGAACTGCTGAATCCCGAGCTGCAAATCGGTGTCATTCCACACAACGAAATTCATGTCGGCCCTTACGAACTGGAAATCCGCCGCGCCGACGCGTTCGGAATCACCGTTCAGGATGCGATTCCGGAAATCTTGCTGACGGAAACCCTGGACACGAACGACCGGCTCGCCTCGCAGACCAGTTTCACCGTTCCCGCCGGATCGACGGTCGCCGATGGCCAGACGATCGTGATCAGCGACGGCTACCGCACCGTGACCTTGGAGTTCAACGACCTGAGCCTGAACAACGGCGTTCAGTCTGGTAACATCCCGGTTGGTTACTTGCCTGCCGATTCCGACGTTGTCATGGCACGCCGCGTCCGTGACGTGATCAACGCTTCCCAGGTCCAGGCCCTGATCAAGGTGAAGGCCGGACTGTCCGACGGCGTGTCATCGGGCACGACCAGTACGAGCAATCGCATCAACTTGTATGGCAATGCGTCGGTGAGTGTGGATGGCAATACTACCTCTGTCACGCAGGCCGTGGCCGAACCAAGCGACACGCTGACACAGGCCATTGTCACCGGCATCGGCACCAACAACGTCGTGCGGTTTACCGGGACTGGGAACATCGGCGACAACGCGGCACTGAACATCGCCTCGACGGACGTCGATTTGTTCTCGATCCATTTGGAAGCGGGTCAGCCGCTGACGGTCGACGTCGCCGGCAACCAGGCGACCGGCTTCTTCAATGGAGTTCTGCGTGTATTCGATGCGAACGGCGTCGAAGTGGATTTCAACGACAACACCAACACTTCGTTCGACCCACACATCGATTTCGTCGCCCCGGCGGCAGGCACGTACTTCGTCGGAGTCAGTGGTTCGTTCAACTACTTCTACAATCCCCAGGTAGCGGGCAGTGGGCTGTTGTTCGGTGGCCAGTTCTCCACCGGGAACTACACAGTCACCATGTCGCTGCCGACGGCCGGATTTGAAGTCACCGAGTTCGACTCGTATGGCGATCAGAACAACGTCCGCGAGCAGGGACAGGTCCTGATTGAGGCCAGCCGGATCTCGCAGTCGAGCAACTTCGGCATCCTGGCCGGTCCGGGTGCGAGGGATGCCGTTACGAGCGCCGCCCACCAGGGTTCGGCCCGGCTGACCCGCGAGGTCAACGTTGCGAATCTCGCGCCGGGAGTCACGATCTCCAATAACATCCTGTTCCGCAATTCGAGTGGCGGTGTCTCGTTCAGCGGCGATACGAATGTCGATCCGAATACGAACGCCGCGCTGCCGACCGGAGTCATTCCGTTCGGGCGCATTTACAACAACACAATCGTCGGTCGCGGCACCCAGGACGTCGGGATCCTCGTGGGACCCAATGCCAGTCCCACGCTGCTCAATAACATCCTGTCGAATCTGGGCACTGGCATTTCCGTCGACGGGACATCGTCCAGCACGGTCGTGGGTGGTTCGGTCTACCATCGCAATGGAACGCCCACCGTCGGCACAGGGCTGGGCAGCTTCCCGCTGGACATCGCTCCCACGGGTGCCCTGTTTGTTGACGATGTCTTGAACAACTTCTATCTGGCTCCGGGTTCCCAGGCAATCGACAGTTCGGTAAACAGCGTGCAAGATCGTCCGGAGTTGCTGGCGATCAAGACGCCGCTGGGCATGTCCGCTTCGCCGATTCTGGCGCCGGATCTCGACGCCTTAGGTCAGGCACGCGTGGATGATCCCTCCGTCAACACCCCGACCGGGCAGGGAGGGTCCGTATTCAAGGATCGCGGGGCCATCGATCGCGCCGACTTCACCGGCCCGTCCGCCGTTATGCTGATCCCGGCCGACAACGATCAGCAGGGCAAGGATCTCAACGGCAACTCCACTTTCATCGAGCTGACCAACGAAATCCTGACGAACTTCTCCATCCAGATCCTGGACGGCGTCGCACCGACGGATCCGCGCGAAGGTACCGGTGCCGACGACTCGACGGTCACCTCCGATCGGATCTCGGTTTTCCGCGACGGGGAGAAGCTGATCGAAGGGCTCGACTACCGCTTCCACTACGACGCCACGAACAACATCATCCGCATTACACCGGTCGCCGGCATCTGGGAGACGGACCGCGTCTACGAGATCGAACTGTCAAACTCGACCGGCACGTCCATCCAGGCGCCGAACGGGGCCAGCGTCGACGACGGAGATTCCTTCCAGATTACAGACGAAGCTGGCAACCAAGTTACGTTCGAGTACGACTCGGGCTATGTCCTGCAAGTCCCGCAGACTTTGGCACTGCAGGTGCCCGCCAACGGCGGCGCCGGAATCCTGGATGGCGACAGCTTCTCGATCACCGACGGCCTTCGAACGGTAGCGTTCGAGTTTGACAGCAACGGCGCGAATGCGAACAACTCGCCCAATCCGCCGACACAGCCCAACGTCATCATCACGTTTGCCAGCACCGACTCCGCCAACGACATCGCCAACAAGCTCGTCGCCGCGATCAACACCACACAACTGGGGCTGGCGCCGATAAACATCGTCAACGCAGGTGGCCGCGCCGTTCATCTGGGCACGCGATCCGTGCACCAGGTCAATACGACGCTCACCAGTCTGCAACTGACCGGCCAGGCCGGCGGCATCGAGCCCGGGCAGACGTTCACGATCGATGACGGCACCCGCGTGGTAACGTTCGAGTTTGTCCTCGGAACCACGCCAGCGACGGGGACGAACCGGCCGATCTCGTTTACCTTCAACCAGACGAATGAACAGATCGCCGACGCGATAGCCGCTGCCATTCGGACTTCTGGCGTCGGGCTGACGCCGACCCATCCGCTGAACAGCGACGGGCTGATCCATGTCGGTGGCCAAGTGCGCCATCTGATCAACATCGGGACCAGCACGCTGGTGCTGAGCGGTGCCCCGGGCGTGCAAACCGCCTGGAGCTTCCGCATCCCGACCGTCGCGGGTCGACCCGATCTGACCAAGATCCTGGACGGCCAGACGTTCTCGATTACCCAGGGGACAACTGCGGCCGTCTTCGAGTTCGACAATAACGGGTTGACGACCGCCGGGAACCGGGTGATTCAGTTCAGCGCGCAGACTACGACGGATCAACTGGCCAACGCGATCGCTCTGGCCATTCGCAACGCCGGGGTGGGCCTGAGTCCCACGAATTCCGGCAACGGTATTGTGACCCTGGGCGGTACGACCTCCCACGTCGCGGACCTGTCCCTGTCCGCCCTGACGCAACTCGGTCTGCCGGGAGTCGCCGCGTCGGTGCCGGTTGCCTTCGTGCCGGGCGACGTCTTCACGCCCGGCATTCCGGTCCGGTCACCTGTATTCTCGAGCGAACAGATGGCTCAGGCCATCGCTGCGGCGATCAATCTTGCTAAGACGAATAACCGCCTCAGTTCGGCAGTCACGGTGGTGGTGCGAGACAGCGAGGTCATCACGGATGGCATCGCGACAGTTTCGGGGATCAGCAGCGTCTTCACGTCGAATGTCCGGGACATCGCGGGCAATGCCCTGAAGCCCAATCGTGCCAACGGCACGACGGCGTTCACCGTGTTCGTCGGCAGCGGTCTGGACTACGGCGACGCACCGGCACCCTATCCGTCGACAGAAGCCGCGAATGGGGCCCGTCATCAAGTCGTCGGAGAACTGTATCTCGGCGCCGGCGTCGACATCGATGTGGATGGCCAGCCAGACAGCAATGCCACCGGCGACGACCTGCAGAACCAGGACGATGAAGACGGAGTCGTCGTTACCCAGCAGTTCACGGGCGGCTACGGCGGAGCGGTCACCGTCACGGCCTCGGCGAACGGATTCCTCGACGCTTGGGTCGACTTTAACCGCGACGGCGACTGGAATGATCCGGGTGAGCAGATATTCGCCAAACGGGCTTTGCAGCCCGGAGCCAACAACCTGAACGTAACCGTGCCAGGGAGTGCCCTGCCCGGTCAAACCTATGCTCGCTTCCGCCTCAGCAGTGCCGGTGGTCTCAGCCCGACCGGCCTGGCGGATGATGGTGAGGTTGAAGATCATGCGATTCAGGTCCTGGGCAACCCGTGGCGCAATCCGAATCTCGGGATGGACGTGGATAACTCGGGTCATGTGGTGCCGCTCGATGCTCTGATCATCATCAACGAACTGAATCGGAATGGCCCTCACGCGCTGCCGAACCCGCCGACATCTCCGGTTCCGCCGTATCTGGATGCCAACGGCGATACCTTTGTGACGGCGCTCGACGTGCTGGCTGTCGTGAATTACCTCAACAGCGTCGCCGGTGAAGGCGAGGGCGACGGCACGCTCAGCCTGCTTGACGCGGAAGGGGAATCGGGCCTGGCCGTAGACGCCGAAAGCGGCTCGTCGCTCGTCACGGCCTCGACGTGGAATGCTCCGGCACTCGTGTCGTCAACGGCTCTTGTCGACCACCGTATCGGTTCGCCGGACTCAGAAGCCGACTGGTTGGACGAGACGGATGTGACGGACGAGACGGGGGTTGACGTCGACGCGCCGTGGCTGGCGGACGTGGCTTCGGCGATGGGCCCGCAGGATAGTGCATGGCTTCGCATCGACGACGGACCCGGGGATGATGACGACTCGTGGGACGATCTGCTCGACGGGCTCGCCGAGGATGTGTCGTCGGCTGACGCCTGATGGAACTCGCTGGGGCATGCCCCTCCGCGTCCGAGTCGACAAGTGCCGGCTCGGAGGGGTATTCGCCTGGCCAGGTTCACGCCCTGACCGAGGGGCATTCGAGGCGTCATAACCGTCACCACAGGACGATTCGGGGCGGCAGATGTTGGCGGCCACCGCTCCGGGTGCCGTTTTGTTGAGAATTCGGCCGGATGCGACTATCATCGCGAGAGGTCGGACTGCTTCTCTTTGATCCAGCGTCGGTAGGGGTCATGCAGCTTTTTCCACGGCAATCGGATTCCCTGTCTTCTTTGCGCCGGCCTCCACGGACCTCGCGCAGCTCGCGATTCCGCCGTCACCGTCTGCGCGGCATCGAACGTCTGGAGCGCCGCGACCTGCTGGCGGGACTCCCCTATGGGGCGACGAGCAAGGACACGGGCGAGTACATGCTGGGGGACGTGTACGTGACCGTCGTGTTTCTGGAGTCGAGCACCCAGACATCGCCCACGAACAACAACTCCGAGACTTGGACGGCGGCCGCCATCTCGGCCACGAAGCAGAAAGTCCAGGAAGGGTTGCAGTGGTGGGAAGATACACTCGCGGGCATCACGACGCGCCACGACCTGGATTTCCACCTCGACTTTACCTACGCGGACAACCCGGTTTCGACGTCGTTCGAGCCGATCAGCCGGCCATCGACCGATGTACAGTTCTGGGTCTATGACTTTCTGAACGTCGTGGGCTTCAATCGGATGGGTAATTTCCACGACGACATTCGCGCGTTCAATGACGCGCAGCGCCAATCGCACGATAGCGATTGGGCGTTTACTATTTTCGTAGTCCATGACGAGAACGACGCGGATCACCAGTTCGCGCCGGGTGGATTTTCACGAGCCTTCGCCTTCGCGGGTGGCGAATTCCTCGTTTCCCCTTCTTCGCGTCCTGCAAGTACCTTCG
>JBFWYF010000353.1:0-7198 GCA_050186685.1 Pirellulaceae bacterium | reverse complement strand
CGACCCGCCCCACAAGTGGCCGGCCGGCGCCGATTTCCTGCAAAGATTATAGGCGCACTCCCCGCCCCGATGGAGCGCCCCCTGACAAGGGAGTTGGGCCGGGGCGTCTCGAATCGAAAGAGAGACAGAAGTGCGTCGCGGAGCGGCACACTCCCATCTCTCGCAAATCCGGTTTCCGTGTGGAGGTCGCTCCATCCATGGATTCCCCGCGTTGAGCGCGGTCCCACGCGCATCGGTCTGATGCCCGGATTCGTATGCATGATGCCGAAGCGCAATCCTCGGCTTCGTATTCGCCGGTTGAGTCGTCAAAGATGCATGTCACCAGAAAACAACGCCGCTCCATGCCGTACGCACCGAATCAAAAACTCGGTTCGCCCCCCCGCTCCGTGCGAGAGATATCGGCAGAAAAACTGAGCGTTGCGTGACATCACTGTCGAACCGATCAGAAGACCAGCCGGGAAATCACTTCCCCGCAACCGAAAGCTGCTAGATGCGGAAGATTTAAGCATCCCCCCCGCCAAACCGCAACCCCCGTTTCCTGACTTTCGCGAGGTTTACCCCCCCACCTCCAGCTCCACCAAGTGCAACTGATTCCCGTCCCGCCCCGCCCACCGCAGGCCGTCGGCGGTCGAGCAACAGCGGTGAAGAGGGATAGGATACCGGGCAAGCACTCGGCCCTGCCGCTCGCGGAACACCGTACCCGTTCCATCCGAATCCGCGCTCACCGGCGGCTGGGTCCCCGCAAGACTCGATGAGCGGACGCCGTGTTCCAGGCTTTCCGCTTCCGCGAGGGGACATCCCGTTTGCGCATCCCACAACCGAACGGGCAGCGTCCCGTCCCAACCGATCAGATGACCCCCGTCCGTGGAGAACGACACGCGGTCGACCACTCTGGCCAGCTGCCACAACCGCCGCGGCGCGCGCGGCTCTACCCGCTCGACCGAGCCAGCGTCCCCTGCCCCGGCCATCGGTGCTTCCCAGCGGAATTCCCACAGCGCCATCGTACCTTCCCCGCCGCACGCCACGATCTCGTTGCGCGGCCCAGCAATCGCCAACGAGTCGACCGCAGCGGGCGCTGCCAGGCATGCCACCGGCTCGCCAGTCGGGACGTGCCAAACACGGACGCGCTGGTCGTCGCCGCCGCTGACGACGAACTGCCCGTCCGGCGAGAACGCAAGGCATCTTACCCAGCCCGTGTGTCCCACAAGCGTCTTCCATAACTGTCCCGTCCTCATCTGCCAGAGCACGACGCGATGGTCCTTGGCACCGCTCGCGAGCAGGCCGTCTTCCGGCGAGAACGCTAACGAGGTAACGGTTCCCGCATGCCCGCGCAGACAATGGCGCTCGACGCTCCCGGCCAGATCCCAGATGCGTACGGTTTGATCGGCGCCGCCGCTGGCCAGCAACGCAGCGACCGGCGACACCGCCACACTGGTCACCCAATCGGTGTGCCCGTTCAGCGCGGCCAGCGACCTGCCCGACGTCATGTCCCAGACTCGAACGAACCGATCACAACCGCCGCTGGCCAGCAGATCTCCCTGCGGGGAAAACGACAGGCAGGATACCGTGTCCTGCGGATCGCGGCTGAGCAACGCCCACTGCGCCCGCATCGAGTCGTACAACGCAACGGGGCCGTCGTCCACGGCCCCGGCCACCCAGCGTCCGTCGCGCGAAAACGCCAGGCGGTGCATGTCTCCCCAGGTGCTTGGGGGGCACCATTGCCCAACGCGTCCCTGCTCGATATCCCAGACGCGAACAGCACCGCGGAGTGTCGCCGAGGCCAAGCGTACCCCTCCTTCCTGCCCAACGACCTGCCACACCTCCCTTTCGCCAACCGGAAGCACGCATCGGTCCTGTCCCGTGCGGGCATCCCAGACCCGCGCCGTCCGATCCTGCCCCATGCTGACCACCCATTGGTCGTCTGGCGAGATGCACACACCCAGGACGGCCTGCTGATGTCCTGTATAACTCAGCCGCGGCCGCACACCCACCTGCGCGTCAGCCACCGCAGCTTCCGCCGGAGAGTCCCGCTCGGGCGCGCCCGCGCTCGCGGCGTCCCAGACGCGCACCGTCCGATCTCGGGAACCCGTCACAAACCACGCCCCTTGATGAGCCCAGGCGACGCTGGTCACGGCATCGCTATGGCCGCCGCTCTGCGCGCGCAACTGTCCCGTTGCCACATCCCACATCTCGATACTGGCCGGCATGGACCATTCGACCACAGACCGTGGTTCTCCGACATCCGGCGCGGCCGAGTCCAACGTTTCGGCCGTCGAAGCCAGTCCGACGACGAGTGACCGGCCGTCCGCGGAAAAACTGGCGCACTGCATCGTCGTCGAGTCGGCCCTCAACCGCCGCGCCACGCGCGTACATCGCGGATCCCAGATACGGATCGTCCGGTCTTCCCCGGCGCTGGCCACCCGTCCCGATTGTCTGCAAAAAGCCACCGCGTGCACATCGCGGGTGTGCCCCCGCCACGCGCGGACCTCTTCCTGGGCCGCGGCGTCCCACAGCCGCACCATCCCATCGCGACCGGCGCTGGCCAGCCAGCCGCCGTCCGCTGCATAAGCCACGCCCAGCAGCCCGTCGCTCGCCGGCCCACAGCATCCGATGGCTCGCCCCGTCGCACCGTCCCAGAGGCGAATGGTTCCATCGACACCGCAACTCGCAAACTGGTCCCCGCTGGGTGAGACGGCCAGTTGCATCGCCCAGCCGGAGTGCCCGACGCCTACATGCTGAAGCTCCCAAGTTCTCGTGTCCCAGATTCGTACCGCTCCGTCTCGTGAGGCGCTGAATACGCGCCGACCATCGCGCGAACATGCGACGCTGTAGACGCTGCCCGCAGCCCGTTCGTCGGTCACGCGCGGCTCAGCTCCCCAGCTCCAACTCCATAACCGGCCGTTGCGCAGCCCAACGACGACCGCCGTCTCGTCGGGCAACAGTGCAGCACTTCTCACCGCAAACTCGAGCTCACCTAGTTCGAAGGTGAACTCCTCGTCGACTTCTCCATCGCGGCACGCGACGATCCGTTGCCCGTCGCTGGCAAGCTGCCACTGGGGAAGCCCCCGAACCACATCCCACAACACGACCGAATTATCCTGTCCCGCACTCAGCAACCAGCGGCCGCCGGCCGCAAAGCTCAACGCGACAATTCGTCCGCGGTGCCGCTTCAAGTCGTGCAACTCACGACCATTTGCGCTGTCCCAAATGCGAAGTTGCCCCTCGCGTGAGCCGCTTGCGATGTATCGACCGTCTGGTGACCACGCAACCGCGACGACGGCCTGAGCGTGTCCACGCAACACGGCACGCTGAGCCGTCCCCAGCGGCACGGCCGGCGGCCGCAGGCTCCGTGCCCCACACCGGGCCAGGCCGCGGCCAGCCCGGCGGGTACGCCATGCGGACAGCCATTCCGAGAACGCGCCGGATCCTTCGGCCCTCCGTTCCACGCGGTCTTCCGCCATGTCGTAGTGTCCATCACTCGCAGGAGCGTCGTACCACCATCCACTGTTCCAGAGGCAGGCTAACAGCTGATCCGGGTACCTGGCGACGAAATGAACGTCGCGCGCCAGCGCCTCGTGGATCAATGGCAACCAACTTGCTGCGGGATGGTCGGGCGGCACACTCTGCTGCGCTCGGCCCAAGTCGTCGGCCAGATCGAACACGCCGCCGGCTTCCGTTCGCGCCGCCAGGTATTCGCCGCTCGTCAACAATTCGCCGACCTCACCGAGCCTTCCGACGGCCGCCAGATGTCCGGGCAGGTGAGCCAACGCATAGCGGGAGAGTGTTGCCGGATCGCGCTGAAAGGCACTCCAACCCGCTTCCGCCAGCCGTCGCTCCCCCACCATGCGATCCACGAAAAACGGTTTACCCCGGCGGGCCGGATCCGACAGCCACTCGGCCCACGATGCGTGAAACACGGCCCACCCCGACACGTCACCTGCCTCCCGGGATACCAGGTAGGGTGCCAATCGATCCAGCGCCTCGCTCAGCTCCCGATCGGTCAGCGACGTCGCGTCGAGGAGTTCGCCGCGTGCGAGGGGCTCCCGCGCGGCAAGCAGCACTTCCAGCAGCATGCCGGGGCTGCGAAAGTCCGCTTCGTCCGGGAAATCCCGCTGCATGAAGCTCCGGTAGAGCCCCTGCAGACGGGACGGCATCGCCCCTAATTGCTCGCCGCTCAATCGTCCCCGTGCCAGCCCATCAAGCGCATGGCGAACGTACAGGAAATTCCCCTCGCTGCGCTCGCGCAGTACTGCGGCCACCCTGTCGGCGGTTGTGCCAGACCGCGCGAGGCCCTGTTGCAGATCCGGATCGGCAAGACGCCGGGCCAGATACGCGTCGACGTCCGCCCGGCACCGACCGTCCTGACTGTTCAGCTCCCAGGTTTGCCAACCGTCCAACTGGTCCACCACACGGGCATCACGTCGCGATGTCGCCACCAGCCGTAACCAGGGCGGAAACTGATCCGCCCGCATCGCCAGCAGTTCAATCAGCCCTGGCTTGCCGCTGTAATGCAGCGACTCGTCCAGCGCGTCCACGATGACGAGCACCGTGGCATTTGCCGGACGAGTAACAGCGTGCAGCGGCGCCAGGAGTCCTTGCTCGAACGCCGCTGCCGAGTCCTGGCGACAATTGGCGACATCCAGCGCCTGGCGGACGCGGCGGTCTCGCAGCTCCTGGGCGAATCCTGACAGATTCTGAGCGAACTGTCCCGCCAGGTGCCGGACGAACCGCCAAGGTTCCAGGGTCGCCGGGGTATCGGCCTGACAGCAATACCACGCAACCACCTTTTCGTCCCGCTCCCGCCGGATCAACTCCGCAGCCCATGCCGATTTCCCTGTCCCAGGTTCGCCCACGACCAGCGCGGCGGGATCCCGGACGTCGCGGACGAGCCAATCGGACAATTCCTGAAACAACCACGCGCGCCCGCAGAACGTCCGGCACTTTTCGTCGAGGAAAGGACGAAAATTCCAGATGTCGGCCCGCAGGTCGTCGATCCAGGAACGAACCGCCGCATCGCCCCCTGGGCCGCTCGCGACCACGCGCTCGCCAGGACGCTCGAGCTGAGCCGCCGGAGCGGTGCTCGCCACGAAGGCCCGCAACTCGGCGGCCAAGTCGCGTGCCGTGGAGTATCGGTCAGCCGGCCGCTTTGCCAGCGCGGTCAGGCACACGCGTTCCAGTTCCATGGGCAGCGACGCCTTGAGCTGGCGCGGCGGTAAAGGCTCGACGCGCTGTATGCAGTCGAATAGCAGGCTCAGCGTCGGTGCCGCAAAAGGGCGCCGGCCGACTAACGCTTCGTACAGCATGACCCCCAGATTCCAGATGTCGCTCCTCCCGTCCAACTGCAGGGAATCGCCGCGCGCCTGCTCGGGCGACATATACGCGGGCGAGCCCGAGCGTTCACCGATGGCATCCAGGCGCTGCGTTTCGTGGATCGCCATGCCGAAATCGGCGACGCGCGGACGCCCTTGCGCATCCATCAGGATGTTCGCCGGCTTGAGATCTCGGTGGATAAGGCCGTGCTCGTGAGCGACCGCCACGATCTCGGCGACCTCCGCGAGCAACGCGGCTACGCGAAAGGGCGTAGCATCCTGCGGGTGGCCGCGGAGCCACTGTGCCCAGTCTCCTCCTGCGACAAACTCCTGGACGACGCATATTCCTTGAGCCGAGCGCACGACGTCGTAGATCGCCACGATTCCGGGATGTCGCAACCCAGCGGCGAGGCGGGCTTCCGCCAGGAAGCGGTCGACGTCGTCCGAACCGCGAAACCGATCGGGGCGCGGAATCTTTAGCGCCACTTCCCGCTGCAGCTCAGGATCGTAGGCCAGGTAAACGGCACCGAAACTCCCACGCCCCAACACGCGCCGAACCTGGTAGCGGCCAATCGACTGGGGCGCTTCCGCGGACTCAGCGGATTGCGTGAGATCCGTCAAATCTCGGGCCGACGCCAAGGCATGCGCCGAGCCCCAATCGACGGTCGCATCGGCATCCTCGCGCGATGGCGGAGGCGACTCGGAAGCCGCATTCCCGACGCTGTCCTCCAGCTCGGCAGGCGATCGCTGTGTCGACTGCTGCGCCGCTTGCATGTTGGCCGATGTCTGGGGGCCTCGCGTTGAGTCACTCATCCGTCGCTTCCCACTCAATCCCGCAGCGACACCGTCCGCGTGCAACGCCCCCATCGTAGGTTGTGACCGCGCTGCTTGTCGAGGGTCGCCAGGTGAGCACGCTATCCGCCTGGTGCGCACCACCGCCACTGCCTCTGCAAATCACCCGGCGGGTCGGTATACTGACGCCCCACCCGCGTCGTCACTCCGGAGACTGCAGCCATGCGTCCGATCCTGCTGCTATGCACCCTTCTGTGCTGGGGCGCTGGCCCGCTTGTGGCGGCCGATCGCCCCAACCTTGTGATTTTTCTCGTCGATGACATGGGCGTCATGGACACGTCGGTTCCATTTCTGACCGATGCGGCGGGGCATCCTCGGCGATATCCGCTGAACGATTACTACCGCACGCCGAACATGGAACGGCTGGCCGCGGCCGGCATCCGCTTCAACCATTTCTACGCCATGAGCGTCTGCTCGCCGACGCGGATCTCGATCGCGACAGGTCAGAACGCCGCCCGGCACCGCACGACCAACTGGATTAATCCGGATCGCGACAATGGAGGCCCGCTCGGACCCGCTGACTGGAACTGGCGTGGTTTGAAGCCCGGCGATGTGACGCTGGCCGCGGTCCTGCGCGACAACGGATATCGCACCATCCACGTAGGTAAGGGCCACTTTGGCCCCCGCGCGAGCCCAGGGGCTGACCCGCGCAACCTCGGCTTCGACGTCAACGTGGCCGGCGCTTCCATCGGCGCGCCGGCGAGTTACTACGGGCGAGAGAATTTCGGTAACGGTCCCACCGGAGCCAAGGGCCGGAAGCAGAAGAAGCCAGCGCGGGTGGGCAACGCGGTCCCTCATCTGGAACCGTACCACGGGACCGATACGTTTCTGACCGACGCGCTGACCCAAGAAGCGAAGGCCCACGTCGCGGCGGCCGTCCAGGCGGGCCAACCGTTCTTTCTCAATTTGGCCCACTACGCGGTACACGCCCCATTCAACTCCGATCCTCGTTTCGCGCCGCATTATCAGGATTCCGGCAAACCGCCGCCGGCCCAGGCCTTCGCGACACTGATCGAGGGTATGGATAAATCGCTCGG
>JBFWYF010000352.1:0-7208 GCA_050186685.1 Pirellulaceae bacterium | reverse complement strand
GGTCGACAACCGCGAATGCGAATAGCTCCAGTCGCCGTAGCGGCGGAAGACGACGAGTGATTCGGGTTCAGAGGGCGCGCGGAGTCGGAAGACGTGCGACTTCCGCTTCGAATAAAAAAACGCCGGGAACCTGGTTCCCGGCGTTTTTCGTGTCGAAGCAAGCGGATAGGACCGGCTCGCTGGCCCTCTCTCCACGGGCATCCCTGCTAGGGCAGCTGCACCGGCTGACCGTCGTGGATATACGCCAAGCGTGCCAGGGTCAGGTAGTCCATCGTTTCCGGCAGGAACTGCACCGAGCCATCGCACATGACAAACTGAGCGCCACCCGGATGGGCGCTGTTGAACACCCAGGCGTAGCTTTTCTTGGGCGACAGATTACCCGCAATGGGTGTGCAGGTATCACCCTGCCAACTCGAGTTGATGTGCCAGTTCTTGTCGCGGCAGTTGGTGCCCGGACCGAGTTGAGAGGCGTCCAACACCGTGCTCGAGTTCGTCACGATGCGGCCGTGACAGCAGGTGTGCGTGCCCTGCAAACCCCACGGGCCATACACGCTCGACGTCTTGCGGATTCCGCCGATCGACTCGCCAATGGCCAGGGCATTGCTCGTCCCGTCGATCACCTTAGCCAGCGTGGCGGCACCGCCGTTGCCGAACGCGCCCTGCCGGATGTCGCTAGACGTGGTTTCATAAATGTCGTTGTAGTCCGTGTGGACACCCGTCGAGAACAGGTAGCTCGTGCGCTTCAAGTTCTGAGTCAGGTAGAAGTCCGTGGCTGGCGTGGTCCGATGCAGGTTTTCGCCCTTCTGCGGATCACTCGGGCATTCGAGCATCGGGATCCGCCCTTGCAGCAAGTTCAAATTGGTCCCAGTCGGAGCCCCGGCCGGATGCGAGTACGGGTTCGAGAGGCTTGTCGCCAAGCTGAAGTTGATCTGGCTATGCAGCGCCGACTGCTCGTAGTACGGCAACATCAGCAGCCAGCCGGTGTGATTGCGGACACCCTCCGGATAACGAACGGCGGACGTCGCCACGGCCAAGCGGCCAGAATTCAACAAAGCGGGAGGAAAGACCTTGAAGACGTCATGGTAATTGTGCAGAGCCAGCCCCATTTGCTTCAAATTATTGCTGCACTGCATGCGACGAGCAGCTTCGCGAGCGGCTTGAACGGCTGGCAACAGCAATGCCACTAAAATTCCAATGATCGCAATGACGACCAACAACTCAACCAGTGTGAACCCCCGAACACGCGCACGATACATGGAACGGCACTCCAAAACCCTGGGAAGAATAGGAACGACACGAGCCAGCTATCAGACACTGACGGGGGGGTGGTTGTCAATAGTTTTTTCACGTAGCCGTAGACGGCAGAAATTTTTCCGTTACAATCTCGAACATCCCCATTTTTCGGTACAGGCGGCGCTGCAATGTTTTTACCGATCGACCAGGAAAGCGAAAAGAACTTTCCCGTGCGACGAGCGCCTGGAGCCGGCAGCAGTTTGACGGGAACGGCTTTATCCCCCTCAGCCAGCCGCATGAACTCTCGCCGCGGCGGTATTTGGAGCCGAAGCGAGGTGGATCGTCGGACACACGGGTGCGGTCGTACGGGCTACCCCTGGAATCGCGGTCCGGATGCCGCCCCGGCGGAGCACCAACAAAAAAGAAACGCCGGGAGTATTACGCCCGGCGTTTATCGATGCGCGCAGCGACAGAACCAGGCAGCTGGTGCGCCCGCGATCCGCGTTAGGTGGCGACTTAATTCACTACGGCAGCGTCACGGGCTGGCCGTCGTGGATGTACGCCAGTCGTGCCAGGGTCAGGTAGTCCATCGTATCGGGCAGGAACTGGACCGAACCGTCGCACATGGCGAACTGCGCTCCACCCGGATGGGCGCTGTTGAACACCCAAGCATAGCTCTTCTTGGGCGACAGGTTCCCAGCAATAGGATTGCAAGTCTGGTTCTGCCAGCTGGAATTGATGTGGTAGTTCTTGTCGTAGCAGTTAGTGCCGGGATTGAGTTGCGCCGGCCCCAATACCGTGCTCGACGAAGTCACGATTCGGCCGTGGCAGCAGGTGTGGGTGCCCTGCAGTCCCCACGGGCCGTATACGCTGGATGTCTTGCGGATCCCGCCAATCGACTCACCGATGGCCAACGCATTGCTCGTTCCGTCGATGACCTTGGCCAGCGTGGCGGCACCACCGTTGCCGAATGCGCCCTGCCGGATGTCGCTGGACGTGGTTTCATAGATGTCGTTGTAGTCGGTGTGGACGCCGGTCGAGAACAGATAGCTTGTGCGCTTCAGGTTCTGGGCGAGGTAGAAGTCCGTCGCCGACGGATTGCGGGTCAAGCTTTCGCCTTTTTGCGGATCGCTCGGGCACTCGAGCATCGGAATCCGCCCTTGCAGCAGATTCAAATTGGTCCCGGTCGGGGCCCCTGCCGGATGCGAGTACGGATTCGAGGCACTCGTTGCCAGCGCGAAGTTGATCTGGCCATGGAGCGCCGACTGCTCGTAGTACGGCAACATGAGCAGCCACCCGGTGTGATTGCGGACACCTTCGGGATAACGAATGGAGGACGTCGCCACGGCGAGACGGCCAGAATTTAACAGCGCCGGCGGAAAAACCTTGAAGACATCGTGGTAATTGTGTAGCGCCAAACCCATTTGCTTCAGGTTGTTGCCGCACTGCATGCGGCGAGCAGCCTCTCGAGCCGCCTGGACGGCGGGCAGCAACAGCGCGACTAAAATTCCGATGATCGCGATGACCACCAACAATTCGACCAACGTAAACCCACGAGCGTGTGGACGATGCATGGAACAGCACTCCAGAAACGGGTAAAGAAAAGTAGCAACTCAGGTTAAATATGAGACACAGCCATCCGGGGGATGTCAAGCATCTCTCTGGCTCGGAGTGCGCCTCGCGCCGCCCGTGACCGTCTGAGCGCGCCAGCCTTCCGGGCGGCTGATCTCCAAGCCCCAGGTGGCATCGTTAGCTTGTGCCCGGCTCCTGGCTTACTGGTCTGCGAGCACCCGGCGCAGCTGGAGAAGCGCTTGGAGTCGTAGCCGGCCCTCGGCAGCTTGGGAAATGCGTCCTTCCACTTCATGCAGCCGAATGAGTTCTTGCTGCAAAGAGACTCGCGTCGGATCGATGGCGAGAGCCCGTTCGAGCGACTCCCGTGACGCGGAGTGGTTTCCCAGCAGATGCTGACACGTGCCGAGTGCAATCCAGTCGTCACATGCCCGCCGCAGCTGGACGAGCCGCTCGAAGAGCGGCAGCGCCGCGCGGACATCTCCTTGCTCTAAGTACGCGTGACCGGCCACCACGAGCGCATTGCTTTCGGGCAGCGGTGCGGGGAGTCGCAACGCCTCCACTGCATGACTCTGGGCCATCAGCCCGTCGCCGCTTTCCCAGGCGAGACGCGCCAGCGCCGCTTTGACCACCGCGTCCTGGCGATTTCCCAGTGGTTGGAGCAACCGCTGAGCCTCACGGCGGTAATGGTCTCCCGACGCCGAGGCCCCCTGCTTGACCGACCACTCAATGCAGGCGAGACCCAAGGACCGCTGCCGCTCGTCTTCGGATAGATGCGACAGATCATAAAAGGGGACGAGTTGCCCTACCTCTTCCGTGCGGGACGCCGTGGTCGTCTCGCCTGACGCGTGAATACCGATCCGATGATGCGTAAAAGCGAAGTGGACGATGTCCGTACCCTGTCGGGGCATGTGGCATTGGACGCAGTCGTCGGCACCGGCCTGAGCAACTCGCCGTTCGAGGCTCACGGCACAGACCGACTGCGGTTCGGAATGACATGCCACGCAGCGCTCGCGAAAATACGCTATCGGATCCACCGGCGCCGCCTCCGAGTGCACATCATGGCAAGTCGTGCAGCGCAGATCCGCGGATGCCTGAAAACAGCGGCTCGCCCGCATCTGCTCGACATGCCCGACAACCTTCATGCCGTGATCAGGTCGGGAGTGAAAATAGTCGACCCGCGAATCCGTCAAGCGGTGCCCAGGACGGTAATCCAGGATCGTGCGATGCTGCAAAACAGTCGTCGCATCGCCACGCAGGTGGCATTGAGCACAAACCGCTTCCGCCAGGTCGCGCGGCAGCCGGCGCGGATTCACGATCGTTTCGTCGTGCGGCGCATCGGAACCCGCCACCGCGGCACGGCTCGGCTCGGATGCCTTTTCGCTCCCTTTGCCCCCATCGTCGCCTGACGCAGCGGCCGGTACCCGCGAGCCGTTCGCTGCTCCGCGCGCGTGCTTGTCGACATGTAATCGTCCCGGCCCATGGCAGTTCTCGCAGCCGATGGCCAGTTGCCCCAATTTCACTCGGAGGCTGTCCGCCGCCTGAAACTCGACGCGGCCCGCATGGCAATTCACGCAGCCGACGTCTGCCGTGCGCTGGAACCCGGAGTGCACCGGCCGGTCATACCCCGGGGACATATGCCAGGCATTCTGCGAGCGATACCACGTCATCGGGGACTCGACCAGGAAGCCATCGATCTCGGCGAGATAGCTGCGCGAGTGATTTCCCGAACCCATGACGTACTTCATGGGATGGCGGGCGAGCACGACACGCGTCCCGTCCTCCAGCCGGACGGACTCTTCGTGCCACATGGCGTCGCCTTCGATCGACGCGCGATAGGTACGGCCAGACCGCGTGTGGAAAAACTCAACCGGCACTGACTCCTCAGCGGGCTGAACCAACCGCAGGGCCCTGCTGTGAGATGTGTGCAGGTACGAGGCGAACTCGTTCTCGTGGCACTCCTGACAGGCGTCGTTACCCACATACGCCACGCCGGCGGCCGCATTGCGAAACGGACTGGCGGCCGGCCCCGAGGATGGCGGCACCGACGAACTCGCGGGGGGCATGGCGGCAGGTCGCGGATCGCCGCCCCCTCCACCGGTCCCGTCTCCCCCACGCTCGACCGGCTCGCGACATCCACTCCCAAGGCAGATAGCCCCGGCAAGGAGCAGCGGGATAATCTGGCGATGCATCGAGGAAGACTCCGAAAACCGGGCGAATGATGGCCGATCATCGCCGCGGATCAACTCGGCCCGTGCGTGCCCGAACGAGCCAGCCAGTATAGCATGATGCTGACAGGAGTGGTCGGTTGCAGGCTCCCCCAGTTCGAGCCTAGAATCGCGACTGTTGTCAGCCGGCGTCCAATCGGGGTTGTCCGATTCTGCGATGCCCGGCCGTTTGGAAAAATTGCGTGGAGGATGCTGGCGTGAAGAAAATGTTGTGGTTGATGGTCTTGTGTTGCATTTCCCTGCCGATGCTCACTGCCTGCGGCGAACCGGGACAGGTCGAAACGAAGGACGCCCCGACGCAGGAAGAGCAGAAGGACATGGAGAATATCGGCAAGGTTCCTGGCTAAATCCGTCGGCCGCACCGAACGCCCGGCGCACTTCCCGAGGAACGTCAGCCATTATGCCTGGTGGTTGGAGTCGCTCTGGAAGTGCTCGGGCTCGGCGAGTCACAAGTATCGCGGGCACCGCCCGATGGACGACAGGGTGGGCTCTCTCCGATGCGATGGAAGTCCTAGGACACCGCTGACGCGGCATCTGGCGACTTGCGCGACATATCTCCAGCGGAAGTCGCGCGACTTCCGACTCAGCGGCCTCCCAGTTCTTCGCGAGTCCCGCTGCAAGATTAGCGAAATGGGCGGTACAGGACTCGAACCTGTGACATCCGCGGTGTAAGCACGGCGCTCTGGCCAACTGAGCTAACCGCCCGAAACCCACGGACACGACGCCAGTCCGTCTAGCCAGACGCGGCGTGTGTCCCTAAAGTTGTCTCAATGGTAGGGTGGTGAGTCCGCGGCTGTCAATCTGTGTCCAGCCCCGGCACCACCTCCTTCTCCGCGAATACGGCTCGGAGGGAGACGTGCTGGGCGTTGTTTCTTCACTGATCCTGGCCCTCCACCTGCTCTGCATGAATCTGGCCTCAGCCGCCCCCGTGCTGGCTGTATGGCTCGATCGCCCTCGGAAATCCCGTATCGATACACTTCCCGATATACGGGGCGCCGTGTCCTACCTGGCCCAGCTGGCCATCGGCGGCCTGAGCGGGGGTGCCTTGCTGGGGCTCCTGCTGGGGTGTTTTCGCTGGTCGGACCCTTACCATGCCGTGTTGTCGCAATTCACGCCGCGGATCTACTGGGGTGTGTGGGAGCTGTTGTTCTCGGCCGTGCTGCTGTTTGTTTACGCGGCCTGGGTGCGTAGTCGCCCCCAGGCGAGCCGCGCCGGGTGGCTGCTGCGCAGCCTGGTGGCCCTGATCGCGACGACCAACCTGCTCTATCATTTTCCGCCGTTGTTCTCGATGATCGCCGGAGTGGCCGCGGGGCACTTGCGGTTGGATTCGGCCATCGATTCCACGGCCTTCCGGCGGCTGCTGGCCGACGGCGCAGTCCTATCGGTCAGCGTTCACTTCGCCGTGGCGTCCTTCGCCGTCGCGGGCACCGCCTTGTTGTTGCGAACGCGGGCGACGGGCGACGACGCCCGCGCGACCGCCAGTGCTGGGGTGTGGGGGGGACGTGTCGCATTGGCCGCCACGCTGCTGCAGATTCCCGTGGGTTTGTGGATGGTCGTGGCGCTGGCCCCGTCGGTGCAACAGCGGCTGATGGGAAACGATCCCGTGGCAGCCTCGTTGTTGATCGCCGCGGTCCTCGCCATGTTCTGGCTGCTGCACGTACTCGCGGCGGCGGCATTTGGGGACACGTCGGCCACGACGAGGAGGCAGGCCTTCCTGGCGCTCGTTACCGTGGTGGTGCTGATGGTGGGCGTGCTCGAGCGTACGAAGGTGGTGCCATTGCCCGTGCGGGCCCACGGCATCTCCCCCGCCGCAGCGCCACGGGCCGAGTGGGAGTGACGGGCGAGCGATCGGGCGGCACAATACGTGCACCAAAAGTGGCGGCGCGAGCGCCCTAAATGCTGAGCGGCCTGCGTACGAGGAGCGATTGAACATGGCGGTGACTTGTGTTTCCCTGCGTGACGCCCAGTCAGCTGCGACGGCGACCGTCGCGGTAGGGTTCGGCTTTAACTGCTTCCAGTTCGCCGTCGAGAGAGCCGGCAAAATGGTCGAAATTCTGTGGGCAACCGAGGATTTCGCCACCGGTCAGGCTAGGCCGTCGGGCAGCGGGATTCCGCTCCTGTTTCCGTTCCCTGGTCGGATTGCGAGTGGCGTGTTGCGGTGGGATGCCCGCGAGTACC
>JBFWYF010000351.1:0-7233 GCA_050186685.1 Pirellulaceae bacterium | reverse complement strand
CCACATGGGCCCTCTCGCGCTCGCCGGAGTCGTGCTCGCCGGCGTGTATTTCGCCCTGTGGCTGCTCGGCCAGGTCGGTGGCGTCATCGCGCAGGTGACGGAAGAGCCGGCCTTGATTGGCGTGTTCGCTCTCGTCAACGGCCTCGTAAAAATTTCGTGGCCCAATCGTATATGCAGCTGGGGGCCATTAACTTCATGTTGCGCGCGTTGCGCTATCGCAATTTCGAGATCAGCGGCATCTTTTCGGTAAGCGGCCAGACGCTGATTCGCGGCCTCCTGCTATCCGTTATCGTCGGCGCACTGATGGGTGTGGCTGCCTTGGTACTCTGTGGCGTTCCCGCACTGTTGGGGTATCTGGTTTCGCAGGAGCCAGGCATCGCGGCGCTGTTCGCCGGGCTTGGCGCTCTGGTGCTGGTGCCGCTGGCCATCTGGTTCGGGATGTCGATCGCGATCGGCTATCAGCTGATCGCCGATCGCCAGCTGGGTGCGATGGAGGCTCTCTCGCAGTCCCGGCATTACATGCAGGGAAACAAGTTGACCGCCTTCCTGCTGTTCCTGATCACCGGTATCCTCGGCGGCGTGTTCATGTGCTGTACGCTGTACCTGGGGATCATCCTCTACCTGCCGTTCTGGAACCTGCTGCTCGGTGTCGTCTACTTGACGGTCACCGGCCAGCCTTTCCAGCGGGGCGGTCCGGTCGTCGCGAACCCCCCCACCCAGACTCCGTTCGGCTAAGCTCGGGTAGAAGGGGCGACGCTTCCACGGAGCTTCATCGGTAGTGTTGCCACTTCCGCTACGGGGACTTCAGCGGAAGTGTGGCAGGCGACCGTAGCTTCTGGACGCGCCCGGATGTCCACTTGCGCAGACCGTCCAGATGTTCCCGGCCCCGCGCGAAGTACGGCGCCTCGAGCGTGCTGAGATGCTCCTGGTACCGCTGTTGCTGACGAGACCGCCAGCCCGGATCGGCCTCCACGAACTGCTGAGCCAACAGGTAGTCCAGCAGCAGGTCCGCGATCAGCTGGTGGCCGGTGATCGAGGGATGAACGTGGTCCAGCAGCAGTTCATCCCCTGGAATGCCGTGCGGGCTGCGCCTAGCGAACTCGGACCGCACGTCAATCACGGGCGTGTTCGTCGACTGGCCGACTTCGGCAATCACCGCATGAATGGCTTCGATCGCGCGGAGCGGACACACATCCTCGTCCTTAGCCGTCATCAGGGCGTGTCGAGCGGCCGAGTCGTTGCCCTCGGCCAGGTACGCCCGGCCCAACAAATACCACGCGTTGGCATGGCGGCGATCGATCGCGACGGCGGCCTCCAGGTCGCGAGTACGGTCCTCGCCGCCGGATGCGTCCGGCTGGAGAAGGCCCCTGAACTGCTGCTGTTGAACGGCCGTCAGCTGATCATCCGCCTGGGACTTGAAGGGAGGACAATCCCTCAGGTTCTCGACGGGATCGACCAGCAGCACCGGCACACCGGCCGCGCGCGATGCAGTGATCATGTCGGTCAGCGACGCACGGAAGTGGTCGACCACCTGCCGCCGCCAGACGTCGTCGCGATGATACCACTCCAAACCGCCCCGATAGTCCAACAGTGCATCGACTTCCGCCGCCAGCCGTGTCGGCGACGCGGCCTCCCTCGACTCGGCCTGCCGCCCTGCGTAGCGAGCCGCCTGCACCAGCCGGCTTCGATCGAACAGCGCCGCCAGGCCGGCCACCCACGGCGGGATCTGTTTCAGGTGCCCGTAGCTACGGTCTTCCAGAAACTCGTTGTGCCCCATACAGAGGATGAACAGATCTGGCTCGTAGGCCAGGCACTCGCGGACAATCGGGGCGAGCCGGTAGCTGGCGTACGAGATGCCGCCGCAATTTACAACCTGCCACTCGCAGCTGGGTTCCGCCGCGCGCAAGCTCAGCTCAAGCCATGTCGTAAACGAAGTTTCGATCGAGTACGGGTTGCCTTGAACCGTCGACCCGCCAAAGCAGAACACGCGGAACTCAGTCGCTCCCTTCGTCGCGGAGAAACTGTCCGGCTTGAAGAACGGCTGCCGTGTCGCCGGGATTTCCCAACGATCTCCGGCAGCATTCCGCTCGAACAACGGACGTGTGCCCGCCAGTTCGACGTATCGAGGTGCCGGGCCTGGCGGCGGTTGCCACCCTGCGATTCGCAAGGCGGCTTCGACCAACAAGAAGGGCGACAAGCCCACGCCCACCGCAAGGAGTCGAAACAGCCAGCGTCGCCCTGATCGTGCGCCACTCATGCGAATCGGCTCGCTGCCCAGTGTACACGTGAGCAACGGCGGGACGGAGCGCGCTCGCGCCCAGCATCCTCCAAAGAAGACGAACCGCGTAACCTCAGGCCAACACTTCCGATTTGGCCCGGGACGGCAACATGCCGGCCGGCAAGTTCCCCTCGACGAGCGTCCGGTGCCATCGCACCCCCAGCATGATGCAGTTGATCCCCGACCCGATGCCTAACATGGCGACGTGGTCTTTGCTCTTGACGGCACCTGTGTGCAGGCCAATTGCCATCGTCGTCGGCAACGCGACCGACCCCGTGTTGCCGAGCCACTCGAGCGTCGTAAAGTCGCGCTGCAGGCTCAACCCCAGCGACTCGAGCATGAGCTTCCGGTGCGCGGATCCAACCTGGTGGCAGAACGTACGTTGGATATCGTCCACCGTCCAGTTCGAGGCCTCGCGAAACTGCTCGAACGTCGCCACGCCGGTCGCAATGCCCTCCTGCATCAGTCGCTCAGAGTCCGTCGACATCAGCGGTTGCATGCCGGACCCCATCGCCTCGTCCTGGCCGCTATGACACAGCTCGTGGTGGCAGGTCCGAGCGCGGACGGCCGCCGAGACCAGCCGATTGTCCGTCTGGCTCAGCTCCCGATCCGTCAGCAGCACAGCGCAGCTGCCCGAGCCGATTGTCAGCGACGCGACGGCCAGCTTGAGCTGGGGCCGAGACAGGCTCGCATCCCGGTTGAGCGACTCGATCGTGGTTTCCACGAGCTGCCGGCTGCCCTCCGTGCCCACCACGAGACCGGCGCGCACCTGCCCCAGCTCGATCATGTTGGCCACCTGCAGGATCCCGTTCAGCAGCCCCAGACAGGCATTTGACACGTCGTAGATTACGCAGTTTTCGGGCAGCCCCAGCTGGTGATGGACGCGGCAAGCGGTGGCCGGCTCCAGAAAGTCCCGGCACACCGAGGCGTGAATCAGCACGCCAATCTCCTGGCGGTCGATTCCCGCCGCCGCGATGGCCCGCTCGCCACTTTCGATGCTGCGGGAACTCGGCATGGTCCCCCGCGGCCAGAACCGACGCTCCCGGATACCCGTCATCAACTCCAGTCGGCCTTCGGGCAGCCGCAGCCGCTGGTAGAGTGGCGCCAACCGGCTTTCGAGCTCTGCCGACGAGACGATTTCCTCGGGCAGCGTGTATCCCAACGACTCGAGGCAGACGTTCCGATAGTGCATGCAGGTGCGGTTTCCGTGAGAGCGGCGAAGACACGTCAAGCTACAGCCGACCACTGCAGGATAGTGGTCCGGCCCACGGGCGTAAAGAGAGCGGCCCCCGCAGCAGGAACTTGCCATGAATACGGCCTGCGCCGCAGCAACGCGCCATCGGCAAGTGACTGTGGGGGAGGCGGCGAACCAAGTCAGGAGGGGCTCTCCAAAGGCACTGGCCGACATCATCACCCCTAGCAGCGCGGCACTTTTCGCGGCAAGGTCCTGGGGGGAGGGGCAAGTGCCTGAGGTGCGAACCGGTCCCGGGAGGAGTTACTAGTTCACTTGGCGAAGGGCCTCGATGGGGTCCATCATGGCGGCGCGACGGGCCGGATAGATACCGAAGATCAGCCCGATGCCAACCGAGATGCCGAAGGCCAAGACGATCGACCACAGGCTGACAATCGTCTCAATGTCGGCGAAGTGACTGACGACGAGGGGAATCGTCACGCCGACGATCACGCCCAGCACCCCGCCGACGGACGACAACATGATCGTCTCGACCAGGAACTGGCTGGTGATGTCCGACCGCTTCGCTCCCAAGGCGCGCCGAATTCCGATCTCGCGAGTCCGCTCGGTGACCGTGGCCAGCATGATGTTCATGATGCCGATGCCGCCGACGACCAGCGAAATTCCGGCGATGCAACCCAGAACCAGGTTCCAGATCCGCTTCTCGCGTTCCGCTTGCTGCAGCAGCTCGAGCGGCACTTGGATCTCGAAGTCCTCGGCCTTTGTATGCGCCTGCCCTACCAGCTTGTGAGCCATGGCCGCGGTCAGGCTGACCAGGCTTTCGTCCGCGACCTGCAGCGTGATCTCGTTCAACTCCGACTTCTCATAGCTGCGGCTGCCCAGAGCCCGAATGGCGCGGACCTCTCCGAATCGCCGCCGTGCACAGGCCAGCGGAATATAAATATCGTCGTTCAAATTCGAGTTGCCGATGGCGCCCGGAGTGGCGCTGCCGGTGTCCTGCGGCGCAAGGACACCAATCACCCGGTAGACGTCGTCGCCGAGCAACATCGAACGCCCGATGGGGTCGGCGAACTGAAACAGTCGCTCGGCTGCCCCGGCAGCCAGCACGGCGACATTGCTTGTGTTGTAGTCGTCGGTGGCCGTCAGGAATCGCCCCCGCAGCACGCGGAGGTTCTTGACCTTGAGGAAGTCCGGTGTGGTGCCGAGGATGCGTGCATTGGGAATACGCAACGGGCCGTTCTGGGCGTCACCCGCCAACAAGGCGATGGGCACCGCCCGACGGATCGTCGGCAGAGTCGCCTTCAGCCGCTCAAAATCGGCGTACTTCAGACCGTATTCCAGCACGGAACTGCGGCTTTGCGAGGCAGCCGCGGACGACGCTTGCGTGGGCCCCGATTGGTCCGGCTTGACACTGCGAATGATAACGTTGTTCTGCCCCAGCTCGCGAATGCGGGCCAGCGCTTCCTGCTTCGAACCTTCTCCGATCGCCAGCATCGAAATGACCGACCCCACGCCCAGGATGATGCCGAGGACGGTCAACAAGCTGCGCAGCTTGCGCAGCATGATATTCTTCAATCCGACTTGCAGCGTGGTCAGGTACATGACTCAGCGTCCGAATTCCGCGAGAGCAGTCGTTACCGCCCATGTCGGAGGTTAGCCGGCGGAGGCAGTCGGTGGGGATTCGGCTCCGCTGCCCTTGGACTTGCCACCGCCGGGTGGCCGCGAACGCTTACCCTTGCCGCCCGGCGGGGCTTTGGCGGGTACCCGGTCGCCGGCTGGCTTGTTATCCGCGATCTTCTCCACTGGCAGCACCGGAACATCCGGTGAATCCGCATCGGGCGAGATGTCGCCGGAAGTGGCCTCGTTCGCATCGAACAACGACATGGGGTTGAGAATGACTTGCTCGCTCAGTGCGAGGCCGTCCACGATGTGAACGAACTTGTCGTTGTTCCGGCCGATTGACAACTTCCGCTTCTCGACGCCCTCGGGGCCGTTCACATAACACCAGTGGTCCTTGTCGACCTGGAAGACGGCTTGTACCGGAATGGCCATGATATTCCGAATGCGGTCGACATGGATGTCGACGACCGCCGTCATGCCAGGCTTCAGGCTCTCCACGCGGTCGGGGATGCGGACGACACAGTCGTACGTCTTGACACTGGAACCGTACCAGCCGTTCGAGGTGGGCACGACGGCGACATCTTCCACAACACCGACGTAACGACGATCGGGAAAGGCGTCGACACGCACGGTGACAGGCAGCCCCGCCTGGATCTGGTCGAGCACCGCCTCGTGAATCTGCGTCTTGATCTGCATCTTGGACAGGTCAGGCAGGCTCAAGATCGTTTGCCTTTCGCGGACGGTCACGCCTTCGGCAATTTCCGTGTCGTTGCTGTAGCGGCTCTCGCGGGCGTAGACAGCCATGCCGTCGTGCGGAGCGAGGATCTTGCACTTTTCCAGCTGCGACTGCAGCTTGGCCAGACGTTCAATTTCCTTCGCTTCCGTGTTTTCGGCTTCCAGCTTGGCGGCCTCCGCCTGTTGCAGCTTCGAGGCGTTGTCCGTGACGACCTGCTGGACGTTGCGGTTCGCGGTTTCGACGTCGCCTTCGAGCGTCAACTCCTTCATCTGCTTGATGTATTTCGTCAGCTGGCTGCGCGTGGCCTGAGTCGTCTCCAGCCGATTCATGGCTGCCGACAGCTTATCTTCCGCCTGGAGGTACTTGAAAATGCTCTGGGCAAGGTCGCTCTGGCCGCGGTACCCCAGCTCGAACAGGGTCTGAATACCCGACCGCTCCGTCTTTTGCAGCTCTAGTGCCGCCTTGGCTTCCAGGATCTGGTTCGTAGCTTCGTCGATCGTGCGATCAATTTCGTCCTGCGCGAGTTTGAACTCGCCGTTTTCGTCGTCGGTGTACATCTTGAGCTGCAGCTTGGCGAGCTCCAGCTTCAGTTTGGCCTCGGCCTCGAGCGTTTCGTTCTGAGTCTTCTGGTTCTCGTACTTGGCCTGGGCCTGGATGCGGATCGAAGTGGCGCGCTGGACGTTCAGCGTCTGCAAATCGAGTCGCTCGCGGATCGCGGCGGAATCGAGTTCAACCAGCAAATCGCCCGCTTTCACGGCGCTGCCGTTGGGGACAATAAAGATGATCTGCGTCCCGTAGTTACCGCTGCGGTCGACGGAAATGTTCTCGACCTCGCAGCGGATCTCGGTCCGGACCTGGCTTTCGAG
Organism: Pirellulaceae bacterium; assembly: GCA_050186685.1. Lineage (GTDB taxonomy): Bacteria > Planctomycetota > Planctomycetia > Pirellulales > Pirellulaceae > CAZFLF01. The sequence continues at coordinate 541 of JBFWYF010000351.1, read as the reverse complement.
GCTCCCCCGCTCCGTCACGACAATCGGCAGGTCGGCCTTGGTGACCTCGTAGAAGACGAAGTGCTGCTGCGGCTGGTTCATACCCGCGAAGTAGTGGCTGCCGAAGTAACCGACCGCGGCCAGACCCGCGATGACGGGCACCGCGATGACAGCTCGGCGAGCGCCTTTCCAGACCTGAAGTTGTGCAGCGTTCACCGCTCGTCCTTTCCTCGCAGAAGGCTCTGACATTCACGAAGCTGCCGCTCGTTCCGGCATCCGCCTGGGCGGACGCAAGATGCACGGCCTGAATCAGGTGGGCACTAGGGCAGGCGTGTTTCTAACACCGGCGGCGGGCCTTGGTTTCGCGCGGAGCGAGCAGGCTCGTGAGCCTATGTCCCGAGAAACCCATCGGACCGCCTGGAGGGTTGCCCCCGATTATAAACAGATGCCTTTCTCCGGGTCCACCACGATTCTGACCACTCGCCACACATCGGCCGCCCCGGCATTCCACATCCAGCCTCGTGGCCAGAAACGTGGAATTGTCCAGCGAATCGCCGCATCC
>JBFWYF010000350.1:0-7244 GCA_050186685.1 Pirellulaceae bacterium | reverse complement strand
AAGTTTACATGATCTTAACCGGAAGCCGTTGCCATCTACACGATGGGCGGTTCCGATGACCCGGCTTGGTAGAACCGCGGGCCAGGCTCACCGGACGAGGATTTCGCGAGAGAGCGTAGCCGTTTTGGAAGAATTTCCGATGAAGGAGTCGTGGCGACCGGTAGAATTTCGGCCGCTCGGCCAGAGCGATCACGTTTTGCGGAATCGACGATGACAACGTTGCGAGTCGGGGTAGTGGGGGCCGGAATTGTCGGTCTGGCTCATGCCTGGTCGGCCGCGGAACGCGGCCATCGCGTCACGGTGTTCGAACGAACGGATCAGGCGCGTGGTGCATCGATTCGCAATTTCGGTATGGTCTGGCCGATAGGTCAGCCGCCCGGCGAGTTCCTGCAGTTGGCTCTGGAGAGCCGCGCACGATGGTTGCGATTCGCGGAGGTGTCGGGTACGTGGGTCGACCCTTGCGGATCGATTCATCTGGCTCACCGGGACGATGAATGGGCTGTGTTGGAGGAGTTTGCTGGCCGCAGCCGAGAGCCGGGTTACGATTGCGAGTTGCTGACTTCGGACCAGGTGCGGAGGCAGACGCCGGCGGCGAATCCTGCCGGATTGCGGGGCGGACTGCGGAGTACGACCGAATTGTGCGTGAATCCGCGGGCTGCATTGCCGAGTCTCGCGAAATGGCTGGGGGAACAGTACGGCGTGTCCTTCCATTGGGGAACGCAAGTGGGCGGTGTACATGGGGATGATCGCACGTCGGTTCTGGCAACCTCGCGGGGTGTAAGCGGACCCTATGACCGGCTCGTCCTTTGCAGTGGCGCGGATTTCCGAGCACTTTTCCCCGACGTCTACGAAGGGGCGGGCATTCGCTTGTGCAAACTGCAAATGATGCGGACGCGCCCGGTGGATGGCTGGCGTTTAAAGACTCACCTGGCCAGTGGGTTGACTTTGCGCCACTACCAGAACTTCGAGATCTGCGACAGTCTGGCAAAGCTGAAACAGCGCATTGCCGAGGAGTTTCCGGAGTTGGACCGGTATGGCATCCATGTCATGGCGTCGCAGAACGAGCTGGGAGAAGTGATCCTGGGCGATTCGCACGAGTACGATGAAGCGATCAGCCCGTTCGACAATCCCGCCATCGACGACCTGATTCTCCGCGAGCTTCACAAAATCCTGCGATTGCCCACGTGGGACATTGCCGCACGTTGGCACGGAGTCTATGCGAAGCTGCCGGGCAGGCCGGTGTTCGAGGCGAGTCCGCAGCCGCGAGTCCATGTCTGTACCGCGACGGGCGGAGCCGGGATGACGATGTCTTTCGGATTGGCCGAACGCGCCTGGCGGACGTGGTCGGCGGAGCAAGGGAGCTAAACCATGGCCGAGAAGCCGATGGATGTGAAGGCGGTACTATTCGACTGGGCGGGAACGACCGTGGATTTCGGCAGCCGAGCACCGGCGAAAGTCTTTCAGGAGATTTTTCGGCAGCGAGGTGTCGAGATCACCGAGGCCGAAGCACGGGAGCCCATGGGACGCGCCAAACGAGACCACATTTCCCAGATAACTCGCATGCCCCGCGTGGCTGCGGCCTGGGATGAGCACTTTGGACGGTCGCCCACGGACCAGGACGTCCAGGACATGTATGACGAGTTTCTGCCTTTGCAGAAGCGGGTGCTGGCCCAGCACTCGGAAGTGATTGCGGGTGTGTCCGAGGCGGTCGCGGAGCTGCGAGCGCGCGGACTGCGAATTGGCTCATCGACCGGGTACACGCGTGAATTGATGGACGTCGTCTTGCCGCTGGCTGCGGACCAGGGGTACTCGCCCGACGTCTGTGTCTGCTCCGACGACGTGGCCGCAGGGCGGCCCGCACCCTGGATGAACTACCGCGCGGCGGAGTGGCTGGGTGTCTATCCGATGGACACAATCGTGGTCGTCGACGATACGCCGATCGGGATCGTCGCGGGGCGGCACGCGGGTATGTGGACGATTGCCGTGTCGCGCACGGGCAACTCGCTGGGGCTGTCCGCGGCCGAAGTCGCCGCGCTGCCGGACGAGGAACTGGAGGGGCGTCTGCGGCGGATCGAAGCCGACTTCTACCGCGCGGGAGCCCACCTGGTGATCGGCGGAGTCGACGAATTGCCGGATCGATTGCACGAACTGGGCCGGCTCCGGAACCGCTCTGAGATGCCAACGTGACGTTTCACTCGCGCGAGATGTATCCATTCCCGGATTCTTCATTGCCGCAACAACCGTCCTTCATCTCGGCCACCCACACTTGTCCGGCAGACCGCTCGACGGAGTGACTGTCCCGACAACGTGAAACGACGGAGGTGTCATGAAGAATCACAGTGCAGCGGTGGTTTTCGCTCTGTTCTTGATGGTGAGCTGTCCTGGAGCGGCCGAGGAAAACTGGAGCGGCTGGCGAGGGGCGCGGGGCGACGGCATATCCCGCCATCGGGAAGTTCCCCTGTCCTGGACCCCGAGCGAGAACATTGCCTGGAAAACACCCCTCGCGGGAGCGGGCCGATCGTCTCCAATCATCTGGGGACGCCGCGTGTTCTTGACGACGTCGCTCCCAACCGACCATACAAGGCATGTTCTGTGCTTGGACATCGCCACTGGGCAAGTGATGTGGGATACGGTCGTGCATCGTGGGGCCGAGGGGAAGATGCACAAATTCAATACACCCGCCTCCAGCACTCCGACGACCGATGGCGAACGGGTCTATGCCATCTTCATCGACGAGCAGGGCATGCAGGTCGTCGCGACCGATGTGCAAGGCCGCATCGTCTGGTCCAAGCGTCCGGGTACTTTCTATTCGCAACACGGTTTCGCAGCTTCTCCGGTGTTGTATCGCGATGGGCTGGTGGTGAACGGGCATCAGGACGGTGAAGCTTTTGTTGTGATGCTGGATGCCCGAACGGGCGAAGAGCGATGGCGCTACAAGCCGGCGATCAACCTTCGGTCGTTTTCAACTCCGGTTCTTACCCAGCAGGATGGTCGAGACCTGCTGATTCTGACTGGCGCTTCCCAGACGGCGGCACTGGACCCGCTCGACGGTCAGCTGATCTGGCACGTTCAGGGACCAAGTGAAAAATTTGTTTGCACGCCCTCGGTGGGCCATGGCATGGTGTTCAGCTTCGGTGGCTCGCCCGAGAAGATCGCCATGGCCATCCGGCTGGGAGGGAGCGGGAATGTCGCGGCTTCCCATGTGGCTTGGAGGATTGAGCGCGGAATGCCATACGTCCCGACTCCGTTGCTGTATGGCGACTTGCTGCACATCGTCAACGACCTGGGCATTTACACCTGTCTGGAGCCGGCGACCGGCAAGACTTTATTCTCGAAGCGGGCCTTCGGGCCTATGTATAGTTCGCCAATCGCCGTCGAGGAACGGATTTACTTCTTTGAGGATACCGGTCGCTGCACGGTCGTGAGGAATGGTCGCGACTTGGACGTGCTGGCCACGAACGAATTGGGTGCCGAAGTCTACACGACGCCGGCCGTGGCGGACGGTTGCCTGATCGTGCGCACCGTTTCTCATGTCGTGCGAATCGGCACCCGGAACGCGGCCGCGAACGAGCCGCAGTGAAATTCCCGGGGGCGGCCGATAAGCTGTCGTTGCGGAAGTCTTCCGACGACGCGACGCGGCGAGGGAGAGGGGAGTGCGCAGCGTCGAAACTCCTGCGAGTTCCGCTATGCTCTCCCCTTCTGGCGAAAGGGGCTACGAGGCTGGCGAAAGGGGCTACGTGAGGAATCGAACTCCATGGACCGTGCTGAACAACTCGTCGACCGACTGTGCTGCGTGTACCGCGAACGGGGAGAGCGCCACTACGGCGAAAATGTCTCGGAGCGGGAACATGCCTTGCAGACGGCCCACTTCGCCCGCCAATTCGGCGAAGCCGACGCAATTGTCGTGGCATGCCTGCTGCATGATGTGGGCCATTTGCTGCATGACTTGGGCGAGCACATCGCGAACGCGGGTGTGGATGCTCGGCACGAGGACCTCGGTGCTGACGCCCTACGCGGTCGGTTGCCCGACGTGATCGTCGAACCGATTCGTCTGCATGTCACGGCCAAGCGCTATCTCTGCTGGAAGGACCCGCGCTATCTCGCCGGTTTATCGCCGGCGTCGCGACTCAGCCTCGAACTGCAGGGAGGTGTGATGAGCGACGACGAGGCGCACGAGTTCGAGCGGCATCCGCACTTTGACGGCGCTGTCCGCGTACGCCGCTACGACGACATGGGAAAGGTCGCGGGACTTGAGACGGACGATTTCGATTCCTACCGCGAGCTAATCTGCCAGTTCGCTCGCGCATCGGGCTGAGCGATTCTATGCGGGTAAGACCAGGTTAAATATTCGCTACGCTTCCACCGCGCGCCGCGGCGGAGAGCGAGTTTCCTGACGCCAGCGCGCCAGGCCGACGAGTCGCCAGAAGAGCGAGAGGGGTGGAATCAGGATCGAGGTCACGATCATCTCGGTTACGTGGCTCGGGTCGCGGGTCGTACCGCGCAGCCGGCGCACGGTGAACAGAACCGTCGCCGCGATCCAGCACAAGATACTTAGCACGAGCAGCCGGCGATAACCGGCTAGTGCTCCCACTGCCGCACCCACCAGGCACATGGCAATGACGAGATAGAGTCTCGGATAGCGGGGGATGCGTTCTGCGTAGAGTCGCGGATGCTTGAACCAGAGCAAGGGATCCCAAATCCCCTTACGCTGCAGTTTTACGCTGATTCCCCACGGAGCGGGTCGTACAGGATGAACGACGACCATCCCGGGCGCTCGCGCCACACGAAACCCTCGCTCGAGGAGCGAGAAGTGCAAATCGCTATCTTCGCGCCAGGCGGCCGTAAACCGTTCGTCGAAGCCTCCCACGTCAGCGAGGGCGCTTTTGCGGCAAAGGCAATTGGCGGTGATGAACTCGGCGGAAGCGAGACCGGCCGTGTCGCGCTCGTAGTCCGTGGGCGGATCCGACACGGGCACCACGGTCCGGCCCGTGACGGCGTCGGCGTCGGCAATTGCCTCGAACCCCTGGGCAAGCCAGTCCCGGGCGGGCTGGCAATCGTCGTCCGTAAAGGCTACGATTTCGGCGCGGGCACATTTCCAGCCCCGATTACGGGCGGCCGCTGGTCCCTGCGTTTCGGCGACGGGGACATAGCGGATCACAGGCCCGCCGTTCCGCTGGTATTGCTCGACCAGTTCTCGGGTCGATTCGCAAGGCCCGTCGTCGCAGACGATGATCTCGTACTGCGAGGGCGCCAGCGACTGGTCGAGCAGCTGGTCGAGGCACTGTCGCAGCAGCGCATCGCGCCGGAAAGTGGGGACGACAACGGATATCTGCGGCGTCATACGGCGGTGCCCGGCTTCTCCACCAGGAAGGAACCGATTACGAGGGCGTCCAGCGGGGACGTCCAGAATGACTCGACCGCATCCCGCGGCGTGCAGACGATGGGTTCACCGCGCGTATTGAATGAGGTGTTGACCAGCACGGGAACGCCGGTTCGCTGCTGGAAGGCTCGCAGCAACTCGTAGTATCGGGGGTGTTGCGTGCGGTTGATCGTCTGAATGCGAGCGGTGCCGTCCACATGGCGGACGGCGGGTATCTTGTCGGCCTTCTCGGGCCGTACGTCATATACGAACAACATGAAGGGCGACACCTTGGCTCCCTCGAACCAGTTGGCCGCCTCCTCTTCTAGCACGACGGGAGCTACGGGGCGGAAATCTTCGCGATCCTTGATCTCATTCAGGCGGCTTTGCATCTCGGCGTAAATGGGCGAGGCGAGAATCGAACGGGCGCCCAGCGCCCGCGGTCCGAATTCCATGCGCCCCTGGAACCAGCCCAATACCTTGTCGTGGGCGAGCAGCTCGGCGGCCTCGCTGGCGACGTTTTCCAGGCGGCGGTAGGGCACTTTCGTCCACTGCAGAAAGTTTTCGATTTCCTCGTCGGAGTAATCCGGGCCGAGGAAGGCATGTTGCATGGCATAGTTGCGCGGCCGACCGGGATTCTGCCGCGCGTCGACCCACAGGGCGGCTCCCAGCGCCGTGCCGGCGTCTCCGGCGGCGGGTTGCACCCAGATATCGCGAAAGGGTCCGCAGTCCCTTAACCGTGCATTCATGACGCAGTTGAGAGCCACGCCACCAGCGAGGGCGAGCTGATACTCGCCGGTTGTGCGATGAAGCCAACCGGCCAGTTCCAACACAGTCTCCTCCAGAGCGAGTTGCAGCGAGCGGGCAATGTCGTAATGACGCTGCTCGACCGGGCCGCCGCGCTGACGAGCCGGACCGAACCGCTCTTCGAGCCGGCGCGGCGCGAGATGGTACATGCCGCCTCCATCCAGCTGGATGATCTCGCGGAACTCGTCGAGGTAACGCGGCTCCCCAAACGACGCTAACGCCATGACCTTGTATTCGTCCGATGAATGCAGGAAGCCGAGATAGCTGGTCAGCTCTTCGTAGAGAATGCCGAGCGAATGCGGCATGTTGACCTGACCGAGCAATTCCATGTCGGCATCCGCGCCCACGCCATACGTCGTCGTGGCCAGTTCCCCGCGACCGTCCAGCGTCATCAAGGCCGCTCGTTGAAATGGGGATGCGAGGAAAGAGCTGGCGAGGTGCGCGATATGGTGCTCGACAAAATGCCATTGGTAGGGACCGTCGTGCCGGGCGCCACGGAACCGCGCACGCAAATGGTGCGGGGCGCCATCCGCCAAGTGGCCGGGAGCATTCAGGATGGATGCCAGAAAGAGCGGGTCCCAGTGCGAGTATCCCTCGGGCAAAGGAGGCAGTTCGAACGGCCTCATCGGCAAGCTGATCGTCGGCTGCTGATGCTGGCCATTCAACAGGATCCGCGGCTCGTAGGAATAGGCGACGTGATCGACGTCCGTCAACTGGATCCCTGCTTGCCGCAGGCAGAACTCGACGGCGTGGTAGGGGAGTTCATACGTGCTGAACGGCACCGGCCTCTTGCCGTGTTTCACGTGGGTGAATCGTTCTTCCTCCGCGGCGGCGAGCACGTGGCCGTCTTGAACCAGGCAGGCCGCAGGATCATGGAAAGCCGCGTTAATGCCGAGTGTGTACATGTCGATTCTCCGTTCGCGGTGTGTCTGGCCAGTCTCAGGATCCAGCGCCCACGGGCGTCGCCGGTCGGGGCGGGCGCTGATGCGAGCGCGTCTCGTGCCACAGGTCCAGTACGGCGTTCACCACGGTCGCGGGAGAAAGCCGTCGCAGGCAATCGTGATGCTGTTCGGGACAG